>JBHALC010000019.1:0-10553 GCA_041827565.1 Erysipelotrichaceae bacterium | reverse complement strand
TTATTGTTATTTCAGGGATTGGATATATCATTTTCAAAAAGAAAAAAGAAGTAGAATAAATAAAAAAAGATTAATTTTTGCAATAGGCATTAATTAATCTTTTTTGAATTTTATATTAAGCTAATAAAGCAGTAACTTGTTTTTCTAAAGAAGCTTTAACTTCATCTGAAATTACTAATTCACCTGTTCCCCATGCTTCAGGGTTTACTTTAGATGCAGTAAATTCACCAACAACTTTAGTACGGATGAATGGTAATAATGCATTGAAGTTTTCAAATAAAGCTTCATGTCCACCATTTGCTACTGAAGATACAGTTACAATTTTGTCTTGTAATGCACTTGGGCCAGCTGGATTAGTTAAATCTAATGCTCTTGATAACCAGTCTAATAAGTTTTTAACTACACCCGGAATTTGGAAGTTATAAATAGGTGAGAAAATCCAAACCGCATCAGCGTTTAATACTTCTTCTCTTACTTTTGCTACAGCTGGTAATACAGGTGTTTCTAAATCTTGGTTGAATAAAGGCACATCTGAGTAATCTAAGTAAGATACCTCTGCTTTTCCTTCTAATAATAATTCAGCTTGTTTAGCTAATTGTTCATTGAATGATCCTTTGCGTAAAGATCCAACGATAAATAATATTTTTTTCATTTTAAATCTCCTTCTTAGTACATATGTAGTTTATCATTAGTGAGAGTGTAAGTCAAACACATCGCTTTCAAAAAGTAAGTATTATATGCAAATAAGTTTTAATTAAAATTAAAATAAGGTAAAATAAAGAAAAATAGGAGGAAAATATGTTTATCAAATTATTTATTACAATGTTTAAATTGAGTGCATTTACTTTTGGTGGTGGTTATGTCATCGTTCCAATGATGAGAAAAAAGTTTGTGGAAGAATTAAAGTGGATTGATGAAAATGAGATGTTGGATCTGGTAGCAATTTCTCAAAGTTTGCCAGGTGTTTTGGCTGTAAATGCCTCAGTATTAGTAGGATATCGTATTAAGGGTTTTAAGGGAGCATTAGTATCTTCTTCTGGTACAGTTTTACCTCCTTTAATCATTATTTCAATTATTACATTAATTTATGATTCGTTTCGATCAAATGTGATTGTATCAGCAGTTTTAAAAGGAATGCAATTGGGAGTATGTGCTTTAATTTTTACAGTAGTAATCTCAATGTTTATGCAATTAAAGAAAGAGCGAAATATAATGTCAATAATTATGATGGGTGTATCTATTACTTTGTCATTAATTTTTAAAATTAACACAATATTTATTATTATACTAACAATCTTAGTTGGAATTGTAGTTGTATTATGGGAGAAAAAAAATGTTAATGGTTAATTTGTTTTTAGCTTTTTTACAAGTAGGATTATTTAGTTTTGGTGGAGGATATGCAGCACTACCAATTATTCAAAATAAATTAATTAATGTGTATGGATGGATGAGTGTATCTGAATTTAGTGATGTAGTAACTCTATCTCAAATGACCCCAGGTCCATTATCTATCAATGCAGCAACTTTTGTGGGGATGAAACAAGCAGGAATTCTTGGTTCAATTATTGCGACATATGCAATGGTAATTCCTTCCATTATTTTGTGTCTAATTATGTCTTATTTCTATTATAAATATCGTGATATTAGTATTGTCTCAAAAGTATTAAAGATTTTAAGAGGAACAGTGGTGGGATTGATTTTAGTGGGTGGAATTCAATTAATGCAATCTTCGTTGTTTGTTGAGTTTGATATTTTTTCATATATTATTTTTACGGTAGTAGTAATTGCTATTTTAAAATTTAAAGTAGATTCAATGGTTTCTATTCTTATTAGTGGTGTTTTAGGAGTAATTTTATTTTATTTATTATAGAAGAAATTTTTTCTTCTTTTTTTAATTTATTACTCAATAACCTTGAAAAAAAAGTAAAAAAAGAGTATGATATACATAGTTTAAAGGGGGAATATTATGAAAGGACGCATTCATTCATTTGAAAGTTTTGGAACAGTAGATGGACCAGGAATTCGATTTGTAATATTTACACAGGGATGTCCACTAAGATGTAAATATTGTCATAACCCAGATACATGGAGTTATAAAGATGGTAAAGAGTATGAAGTAGAGGAAGTGGTTAATCGTATTTTAAAATATAAGTCTTACTTTTCTAAAGGTGGAGGAGTTACTGTAAGTGGGGGAGAACCTTTAGTTCAAATTGATTTTGTGATTGAATTATTCAAACAATTAAAAAAATATAATATCCATACTTGTGTTGATACTTCAGGAATTATGTTTGTGAAGAAATCAGAAAAAATAGTAGAAAAATACCGTCAATTATTTGAAGTTTGTGATTTATTTTTACTAGATTTAAAACACATTAATTCAAAAGAACATGAAGAGTTAACAGGACTTCCAAATGAAAAGATTATTGATTATGCAAACTTTTTATCTGAATGTGATAAAGATGTATGGATTCGTCATGTACTAGTTCCGGGTTATACAACAAATCGTCAGTATTTAATTGAGCTTCGTCGTTTTGTGGAAACATTAAAAAATGTGAAGAAGATTGAAGTTTTACCATATCATACAATGGGAACAGTAAAATACCAACAAATGGGAATTAGTTATCCTTTAGAGGGTGTAGAACCTCCAACAAAAGATCAGATAGAAGAAGCTGAAAGTATTTTAGTGAGAGGAGAGTATTAAAATGTCAAAATTTGAGTTAAATTATGGGTATACTTTATTAGAATTTCAAGGTGATAGTTGTGCGAACTGCATTACATTAATGCCAATTATTCGTAACATTGCTTCAAGAAGAGAGAATTTAACTGTATTTACTGTTCAAGTTAGTGAAGAAACTAAAGAATTAGTGGATCGTTATGAGATTGAAAAAGTTCCAACTTTAATTTTATTACATAATGAAGAATTATTAGGAAAAGTTTCAGGTTTACAACCAGAAGAAATTTTAGAATATTGGATAGAAGATAAAATTGAAGAACATAAAAAAAATCAAAAATAGGCTAGTTTTAAATAGCAAACACAAACAAATTATGATATAATATTTTAAAGAAAATAAGGAGGAATTATATGTCATTTTTTAATAAAGTAAAAGATTGGATTGCACCAGGAGAAAACGAAGAAGGAAGCGAAGCTGTAGTTGCAGTAGAATCTAGAAGAACAAATGAACCAGTAGTTAAAGGGGCAAATATTGTAGGAGCAAATGATACAAAAATGGTATTATTTGAACCAAGAAGTTTCGATGATGCTCAAGTTGTAGCAAAAAGATTAAAAGAAAATAGAGCAGTAGTTGTAAACTTACAAAAATTAAGAACAGATGCCGCACAAAGAACAATTGATTTCTTAACAGGGGTTTTATTTGCTTTAGAAGGAAGTATTCACCAAATTGGAGAAAAAGTATTTTTATTTGCACCTTCTACAGTTCCAGTAGATGGAGCAATTACAGGTAGTGGTGAACCACAAGAATAAAAGATACGAATATTTTCTTAAAAAATATCCGGAATTTGAGCATACGATTTCAAGATTCAGTGATTATGTTATGCGTGTATTACACAATCAAAAAATTGTGGAAACACGCTTTTTATCAAAAATAGAGCAAGAAATATTGCAAGAAATAGTTGGTGATGAAATCGCACTTTATTTTAGTGGTGGTTTTGTGAATGCAAATTATCAAAAAGCAATTTTGATTCCAAAATCGTTTTATTTTGAATCATTACCAGAAGTCGTGATTTTAAGAGCGAGATTTTCTTCATATCATACAATATTACATAAAGATGTTTTAGGCTGTGTTTTAAATTTAGGAATAAAAAGAGATCGTATTGGTGACATTGTAATTGAAAAGGGGCAAATTTTTATAGCTTGTGATAAAGAAGTAGCTACATTAATTAAAATGGTTGATAAGGTTAAAAGAGAAAAAGTAACCTTTGAGGAAACGCACGAACAAATTATTTTAAATTTAAAATTTGAGAAAATGGAAAAGATTATTTCATCTTTAAGATTAGATGTTATTGTAGCTGCAATTGCAAATCTAAGTCGTAATCAAGCATTAGAATTAATTTCGGCAAAAGTAGTAAAAGTGAATGGAATAATTAAAGAAGATAAAGCTTTTTTATGCAATATTGGTGATGAATTAGTAGTTAGAAAATATGGGAAATTTCGTCTAAATCAAATAAAGAATATTACAAAAAAAGAAAATATAGTATTAGAAATTGATAAATATATATAGGAGTATCTATGAAATTTACAACAATGAAACAAGGTTATAATCGTTATGAAGTTGATACTCATGTAAAACGATTAGAGGAAGAAATTGAAGATTTAAGTTTAAAACTTAGATTATATAAAACTAAAACAGAAGAATTAATGTTTTCAAAGCGTGAATTATTAGACAAATATAATGAATTAGTTCAGACATTACAAATTCGTGAGCAAGCTAGTGATGATGTTAGTCGTATGGCAATTCGTGAAGCGAATGCAGTAATTGAAAAAGCACATAAAAATGCTGAATTTATTTTACAAGAAGCTTTTGTTTCTGCAAGATTAATATTATTGGAGGTTTCTAAATTAGGTGGAGCTACCAATGAATTAAAAGGTCAATTGAAAGAAAAAGTTGATAAACTAAGTGAAGTGATTGCAGATTTTCAAGATTTTCCTACAATTGATGAATCAAAAATAAAATAGGAGGTTTTATGAATTATAAAGATACATTATTAATGCCAAAAACAGATTTTGAGATGCGTGCAAATTTACCCACAAAAGAGTATAAATTTCAAAGTCGTTGGTTAGAGCAAAAAGTTTATGAAAAGATGTTAGAAAATCGTAAAGATGCAAAGCCATTTATTTTACATGATGGACCACCATATGCAAATGGAGATATCCATATTGGACATGCATTGAACAAAATTTTAAAAGATTTTATTGTACGTAGTAAATATATGGAAGGTTATAAAGTTCCGTTTGTACCTGGATGGGATACACATGGATTACCGATTGAAACAGCTGTTCAAAAATTAGGACATAATCGTAAAGAATTAAGTACAGATGCATTTAGAAAAATCTGTTTAGAATATGCACAAGAACAAGTAAAACGACAAAAAGAGATGTTTTATCGTTTAGGAGTAGTTGGAGATTATGACAATCCATATATTACATATCAAAAAGAATTTGAGGCAAATCAGATTGATGTTTTTGGTAAAATGGCAGTAGATGGATTGATTTATAAAGGATTTAAACCTGTATATTGGTCACCTTCAAGTGAGAGTGCATTAGCAGAAGCAGAAATTGAATATCATGAAAAAAAATCACCTTCTATTTATGTTCGATTTAAAGTAAGTGATGGTAAAGGAATTTTAGATGAAGATGCATACTTTATTATTTGGACAACAACACCTTGGACAATTCCAGCTAATTTAGGAATTTGTTTGAATGAAAGCTTAGAGTATGCACTTGTAGAGAGTGAAACAGGAAAATATGTAGTTTTAAAAGAATTAGTAGATTCATTATGGGAAACATTTGGATTTGAAAATAAAAATATTTTAAAAATATTTAAAGGTAAAGAATTAGAATATATTAAAGCAAAACACCCTTTATATGAGCGAGAATCATTAGTTATTTTAGGAGATCATGTAAGTAGTGAGGCAGGAACAGGATGTGTTCATACTGCACCAGGACATGGGGTAGATGACTTTATTGTTGGACAAAAATATGGATTAGAGGCATATTGTCCAGTAGATGAAAAAGGATATTTAACACAAGCAGCTGGAGAGTTTGTGGCAGGGCAATTTGTTGATGATGCAAATAAAACAATTGTTACAAAATTAGATGAAGAAAAAGCGTTATTAAAATTACAATTTATTAAACACTCTTATCCACATGATTGGAGAACAAAAAAACCAATTATCTTTAGAGCTACAGCACAATGGTTCGCTTCAATTGATAAAATTCGTGGCAAATTATTATCTGAAGTAGAAAAAATAGATTGGATTCCAAAATGGGGAGAAAAGCGTATGTATAATATGGTTCGTGACCGTGGTGATTGGTGTATTTCTCGTCAAAGATTATGGGGAGTACCAATTCCAATTATTTATTCAGAAGATAATGAAGCGATTATTGATAAAGACTTATTTAAACATTTCTCTAATTTATTTAGAGAACATGGTTCAAATATTTGGTATGAAAAAGATGTAATGGAATTATTACCACAAGGATATACACATCCTAAATCTCCAAATAATATTTTTAGAAAAGAATTAGATACGATGGATGTTTGGTTTGATTCAGGAAGTAGTCACACAGGGGTATTAGTGGAAAGAGGGTTATCATATCCGGCTGACTTATATTTAGAGGGAAGTGACCAATATCGTGGATGGTTTAACTCTAGTTTAACGATTGGAGTTGCAGTACATAATCAATCCCCATACAAACAAGTATTATCCCATGGATTTGTTATGGATGGAAAAGGAATTGCGATGTCAAAATCTTTAGGGAATACAGTATCACCTAAAGAAATCTTTGAAAAACAAGGGGCGGATGTACTCAGACTTTGGGTAGCAACAACAGATTATCAAGCAGATGGTCGAATTGGAGATGAAATTATTAAACAAGCGAGTGAGTCTTATCGAAAAATTAGAAATACATTTAGATTTATGCTTGGAAATATCAATCCTGAAGACTTTACAGAGAATGACTTAGTTGATGTTGAAACTTTACCATTAGTAGATAAACACATGTTAGTTCGTCTAGAAGAAGTAGTAAAAGAATCCAGAAAAGCATATGCAAATTATGAGTTCACAAGTTTAATGTCAATATTATTAAACTTTATGACAACAGATATTTCTGCTTATTACTTAGATTTTACAAAAGATATTTTATATATTGAGAAAAAAGATAGTATAAGAAGAAGACAAGTGCAAACGGTATTATATTACTTATTTGATTGTTTATTAAGAGTAGTAGCACCAATTCTAGTTCATACTGCTGAAGAATTAAATGACTTTATTAAGATTGAACAAGAATCAATTCATTTAAGTGAATTTAAAGATGCACCGCATTTAGAAAATCAAGAAGAGATTCTAGATTCAATGAATAAAATCTTTGAATTAAGAGCAGTAGTTTATAAAGAATTAGAAAATGCGCGTGAAAATAAAACGATTGGTAAATCATTAGAAGCAAGTGTTCGAATTGAATTACCATCTCAATTAAAAGAATTAATTGAAAAAGAATTTGTACGCTTTAATCAATTCTTAATTGTTTCTAAAGCTGAATTAGTTGAAGCAGATGAATTAAAAGTTACTGTAGAAAAATGTTTAGGACATGTATGTCCAAGATGTTGGAATATTACAGATGCAGCAGAAAACGAATTATGCGATCGTTGTAAAGAGGCATTGAATTAAAAAACGAATCAAATGATTCGTTTTTTAAAATTATGTAAAGGAGAAGTTTATGCTAAATTCATTAAGTAATCCAAGAGTAAAAAAATGGATAAAATTACGACAAAAAAAATACCGCTTAATTGAAAAACGATTTATTATCGAGGAGCAACATTTAATTGAAGAAGCACAACGAGCTTCTTTACTAGAAACAATTTTAATTTTAGAAAGTGAAGAAAATATTTTTGATTTTGATTCTATAGAATATGTTAGTAAAGAAATTATGCAAAAATTAAGTAGTAATACTTCATTAAATAAATATATTGCAATTGCAAAATTTCCAAATAATCAATTAGATAGTAATCGTATTTTACTATTAGATAGTATTCAAAATCCAGGAAATATGGGGACGATTTTAAGAAGTGCATACTCTTTTGGATTTAACCAAATATTACTTTCAAAAGGTTGTGTTGATATTACAAATGAAAAGGTGGTTCAATCAAGTCAAGGAGCATTATTTTATTTAGATATTAAAGAAGTAGATTTAGTGGAATATATTCAGAAAAGTGATTTCCCTATTTATGCTACTGGATTTAAAAATAGTATTGAATTAAAAGAAGTGCCAAAAAGTTTAAAGTTAGGAATTGTTCTTGGAAACGAAGGAAATGGCGTTAGTGAAGAAGTATTACAAGTATGTGATAAAATTGTAAATATTAAAATGCAACAATTTGATTCATTAAATGTTGGGATAGCTGCGGGGATATGTATGTATGAGTTGCAAGAAAAGATGTAATTGGGCTAAAAGTGAATTAGCGATTCAATACCATGATGATGAATGGTGTCAAATTACAAGGTTAGATGATTATTATTTGTTTGAGCTTTTAATTTTAGAAGGAATGCAGGCAGGTTTGTCTTGGGAAATTATATTACAAAAAAGGGAGAACTATCGCCTTTTATTTGATGGATTTGATTTTAATAAGATTGCTAATTATAATCATGATAAATTAGAATCTTTATATTTAGACTCTCGAATTGTTCGCCATCGTTTAAAAATTAATGCAATTGTGAATAATGCAATTCAGTTTATTAAAGTAATTAAGGAGTTTGGAAGCTTTATAAATTACTTAAATCAGTTTATATTTAATGAACAATATATAGTTGATATTTCGATAACTAAAAATGAATTATCAGATATAATTAGTAAAGATTTAAGAAAAAGAGGATTTAAATTTGTGGGAAGTACAATTATTTTTTCTTACCTACAAGCAATTGGAATTATAGTAAGCCATGAAGGTGAATGTTTTAGGAGTGTACAATGAATTCAAGTGAAGTACTAGAAAATGCAGTTTATGCTGGAAAAATATTATTAGAATCTGGAGCAGAAATTTACCGTGTTGAAGAAACAATAGCTAGAATGGCTTTAAACTGTGGAATGGAAGAAGCAGAAGCGTTTGTTTTGCCTACAGGTATCATGGTTAGTGTCAAAAAAGATGGCGTAACGAATAGTAAAATTTCTCGTATTCGTAATCGAAAAGTAAATTTACATAAAATTGATTTAGTTAATTCATTATCTAGAGAAATAGATAATGAATTTCAAGATGCTACTATTTTAAAAAGAAAATTAAAAGAAATAGATAATAGTGAGAGCTATTCACATAAAATAATATTTTTTGCATCAGGAATAGGTGCTATGGGTCATGTACTATTATTTGGGGGATCAGTATTTGATTTATTTTTTAGTTTTATTGGAGGATTAATCATTTTTTGCGTAAATTATGTTGCTGAGAAATTAAAAATCAATTTTTTTATCTCTACATTATTAGCTGCTTTTACAGTAACATTATTTCAATTATTACTATCTTCTTTTCATAAAGATGTAGATATGGTTGTAATTTGTAGTTTGATGTTACTTGTTCCAGGGCTAGTAATTACGAATGCAATTCGAGATAGTGTAGAAAGAGATTTAGGAGCCGCTTTATCTAGATTGCTTGAAACGGTATTAATTGCTTGTGCAATCGCACTAGGAGTAATTCTAGCCATTTGGTGTGTGGGGGTTATCAGATGATAAAAGTAATATTAGGATCTTTTTTAACTACAGTTTCTTTTGGAATTTTATTCAATGTTCGTGGAAAAAAAGTAATTTATGCAGGATTGATTGGAATTTGTGCAGGAACGATTTTATATGGCTCCCAACAATTAGGTGCTAATTTAATTGTTGCACAATTTTTTGCTGCTATTACTTTGAGTGGTTTAGCAGAGATTTTTGCTCGAAGAGTAAAAACCCCAGTTACAACGTTTATAGTATGTGCATTAATTCCTCTAGTTCCTGGAGGAGGGATGTATTTATCAATGAAGGCATTAATGGAATCAGATTTAGAAAAAAGTAATCAAATTTTAATGAGTGTTTTAGCACAATCTGGAGCCATTGCTCTAGGTATAGTTGTAGTATCTACAATTAGCATTATTTATCGTGAAAAAAATCGTAAACGTTTGAAAAACTAACTAAATAGTTAGTTTTTTTAAATTGTCAAGTCTGATTTTTAGTTTGCATAGTTATAAAATATTGAGAGAAAGTGAGGACTTTAAAATGAAAAAATTTAATAAAATATTAATTCTTTTTTATCATTTTTCATTGTCTTTTTTAAAGTGAATTTAAAAATAGATGCTCAGCAATCAAAAGAAATTGAAAATTATATTTCTAAGATGATTATTTGGGATATTGGAAATGGAAAAGAAGCAAACAAAGATGGTTTTGGAAACTATCGATTATTATTATCAACGGAATATAAATTAAAAGTAAATTTTGATTTATCTAGATACAATAATGATGCTAATGGAGGTTTAAAGAATGGAGATTACTTTAATATTTCATTACCGGCACCAATGAGTGTAGTAGCTCAAAATTTTGAGTTTAAAGATGATATTTCAAATACTTTTATTGGTGATGTTGAAGTAACTAGTGCAGGAGAGCGCGCAGGTGGAAATATTAAATTAACACTTAAAAATTTAGAAACTTATAAAAATATTAGAAGTACAACTGCCGTGAATGATGTTTTAGGGGAGTTTTATGTTTCGTTTAAATATGACCAAACGTGCTAACACCACAATTTATTCCGTTTACTAGTACAACAAACGGACCAATTAATATAGGGTACACTGTTACTCAAAGAGTT
>JBHALC010000018.1:0-3642 GCA_041827565.1 Erysipelotrichaceae bacterium | reverse complement strand
TCTTCATCATTCTATTTAATGATGAATTAGACTTAGATAACAATAATGATAGAACGGATAAAGTTCTTAAATATGTAAATAGAGTACAATTTATACCCCCAAAAGAGATTGTGCAAACGAAAGAAATTTCTAGAGATAAAATGGTATGGTCACACGACTTAGAACATTTAGATATTGGGGAGGAATTCTTTTATCGAGTTAATATTATTAATAAAACAACAGTTCAAAGAGATGGGTTGTCTATTATTGATGTATTACCATATATTAATGATCATGCTATTGTAGCTAATAATCAAGGGCAGTACTTAAATCGTGGTTCAGTTTATCCAATTAGTTTAAATCAATTTTTAGAAGATACTCCAGATAATACAGAAATATTGAAAAAATGGGATATTTTCTATTCAACAAGTGCTCAAGGTGCAAGTTTAGATGCAACTAAAAAGGCAACTTGGGTAAAAAAATCGGGAATTAAAAATATTCGTGATGTAAAATTAATAAAATTTGAGTTAAAATCAGGAATAAACTTAAATGAGGGAGAAAAGCATAGTTTTATTATTGTAGGTAAAGTACCAAGTAATCGTGCCTTATCTTTATTCTCATTAGCTCAAAACTCAGCTGCATTTTCGTTAAACAAAAACACTTATACAGAGGGGAATAAAGTAAGTTCTGCTATTGTGAAATATAAAGTGAATGGCTATATATTTAAAGATACAAATATTGATGGAATTAAACAAGATAATGAATTACTTGCAAATCAAATTGTGAAACTTATGAATGCGAATGGAACAGAATATCGTGATGATAACAATCAACCTGTAACAGCAGTTACTAATGCACAGGGTTATTATGATATGTCTGTTTATAAGCGTGGAACATATTACGTTGAAGTAGTTAAAACTGATAAACAAGAAACTACAATTAAACATTCCAAAGAGGGTACAAGAAAAGAAAAAGATAATTTGATTGGAAATGATGGATTAGTAGGAATGGATGCTACTAAGATTAAAACTAACCCGTTTACACTAGGTGTAGATAACATTATAACAAAACCAGATTCCACGAATGATGACCAGTACGAATCTTTAATGAAAACAAAAGAAAACAGTTTAATGGCTACTCGTAATATTGGTATTATTGATAAGCTTACAATTAATGGTGAAAAAACATGGAATGATTATGGGAACCGTGCGAATAGTCGTCCAGCAAACATCAAAGTGCAATTATATGCTGATGGGAAATTAAAAGAATCTAAAACAGTAAGTGGTCCAAACTGGACATATCAATTTGCAGATTTACCACAAGTTGTAAACAATAAAAAAGTAGTTTATCGAATTGATGAAGAGGCAGTTGCAAAATATACAAAAGTAGTAAATGGCTACAATTTAACTAATAGATACTCTCCAACAGGAGTAGTTGGAAAAATTAAAGTTGTAAAAGTAGATGTAGCGAATGAAAATATAAAATTACAAGGAGTAACATTTCAATTAAAAAAAGGAAATCAAGTTCTTCAGACTAAGGAAACAGATGTTAGAGGAGAGATTTTATTTGAAAATGTTGCGTTTGGAGATTATACATTAGTTGAAACAAAAACGAAAGCTGGATATGTTCTAAATAGTACACCAATTCCAGTAAGTCTAGTAGTACACGGAGAAACAGTCACACAACAAGTAACAAATGAACAAGCAACTACAGATGTGAATATTACAAAAGTAGATGTTGCGAATAGAAATACTAAATTAGATGGAGTTGTATTTAAGTTGTTAAATGGAGCAACAGCGAACTCAGCAACATTACAAGAAAAAACCACAACTAGAGATGGTAAATTATCGTTTACTAAACTTAAACCAGGCACATACTATATAAAAGAAACAAAAACAAAAGCAGGATATGTAGTATTACAAAATTACTATCGATTAGTTGTAAAATCAGATTTAACAGTAGAGTTGTATGATGGGAATACAAGAGTTCAGGCAACTGGACATTCTCATTTGAAGATTACGGGGAAAGAAATAGAAGTCGCCAATGCGAAACGAAGAGAGTTCCCTAAAACAGGTGGAGTAGGAATTGAAGTATACATTGGAGCAGGTACAGTCTTGGTTGCAAGTGCATTATACATGAATAAGAAGAAGGAAACAAGATGAAAAATAAATTAAAATTTTTAGCATTATCAACCGCTTTAATTGATACGCCAATTGTAAGTGCAATACCAGATACTGCAACAACTCCAACAACTGGTCAAGCAACAATTGAAAATACAACAGTAAATATCGTTAAATTAGGAAGTAGTGAATGGGCACCAGAAGTTGGTTAAATGGAATTACCAATACAGACGGAGAATTTGAAATTGCGGAATTTCATTTGGACAGCACATAGTTGGACAAATAGGAGAGCAATCATACGGAAATACTCAAACAAATTATCAATTAAAAGAAATTAAAGCTCCAAATGGATATGTTTTACCAACGGATCCATTTGTATTAGAATTTATGATTACAGCAACATCTTATTATGTTAATCTAGATTCACTAAGTAGAAATTTAGGTACAAGATGGGTTGTTAACAACAAGCGTCCAATAATTCCAGCAACAGGGGAATCGGAAGTATTATCTTCGTAGTAGTTGGGGTAGGAATTATGTTTGCAGGGTATAAATTTGCAAGAAAAGAAGAAAAATAAAAGGAGAACAATATGAGAAATAAATCAAAGATTTTAGCATTAGTTGCATTAACAACTGCATTAATTGCTAGTCCAGTTGTTAATGCAGCACCAAATGTAACAACAACACCAGCAACAGGACAAGCTACAATTGGAAATACAACAGTAAAAATTGTAAAATTAGGAAGTAGTGAATGGGCACCAGAAGTTGGAGTTAACGGAATTACTAATGCTGATGGAGTAGCATTAAGAGATGATCAAATTGCAACTTTAGGAGCAAATGTTCAAAAAATTGCAGGAGTACAATTCAAGTACTTTAAAGTGGCAAATACAGTAACAAAAGAACAATTAGATGCCGCAGTTGCTGCAGCAAAAGCAGCAGGAAAAACATTAGAAACTTATATTAAAGAAAATAAAGCAACATATGGGATTGCGGGAGCAGACAATGGAACAGCATTACCAAATACAAATACAGCTGGAGAGACAACATGGACATGGAATGTTCCAGCTACAGCGGACAAAACAGAAACTTATTGGGTAATTGAAACAGCAGCACCAAATACAGTTTCAGAAGGAAGAGCAGTACCATTTCAAATTACATTCCCAATGAGTGCATCAAATGGAAGTGGATACTTAACAAATGTTACAATTTATCCAAAAAATGATACAGCAGACTTACCAACAGCTGGAAAAGATGTTCAAGCTTTAGGAACAAACTTTGCTGGGGTAAATGCTGGAGATAACTTATCATTCTTCTTAAAAGGGACAATTCCTACAAATATTGACAAATATGAAAAATACGAATTTATTGACTTATTAGATGCAAAATTACAATATGTTGCAGTACCAGAAGTTAAATTTGGAACGAAGACTTTAACATTAACAACACACTATACAGTAAACAAAACTGAAGTAGGTGGAAAAGATAAGGTAGTAGTTGCATTAACGCCAGCTGGAATTGCACACATTGCACAAAATGTTCAAAAAGC
>JBHALC010000017.1:0-5988 GCA_041827565.1 Erysipelotrichaceae bacterium | reverse complement strand
TAATTGTTGGGTAAAAGTGTTGGTAAGCATTAAATCTTTTTTCTAAAGTTATTAACCAATCTTTTTTATTCAATATAATTACCTCCTTCAAAATCTAAAAACTCTTCTAATGATTTCTGTGATTCAAATACTTGTTTTGCAAGTTCTTCACCTAAAAAGCGAATTTCATAAGGACGATACTTCACTCCTGTGATACTTTCTTTATCTTTAGGATAACGGATAATAAAACCATAAAGGTAAGCATTATTTGCTAGCCACTCCACCGCTTTTTCATCCTCTTTTACACCCCCAAGAACTGATCCAGAACGATTTAAAATAGAAAAAGTCAATCCAGTTTGATGCTCACTATGTCCTGCTCTTAACACTTGCTCATCTGCTACTTTTTTACCTTCTTTTTTAAATAATTCATTATATAATAACTTTTGTGTTATAAAATCACGATATCCAATATATTCATTACTAATAGAAAAGTTTTCTTGTTGCATTTTTGTAATTAATTTTAAAAATGAATTTTTAGCTTCAGGATTTTCTTTAGGATTATATGTTTCAGGTAAAGCATACTTTTTATTCACTATTACAATTTGATCAACATAATGTACACCTTGTTCTACTTTCATCCTTTCTTTTCCACTTTCAATAATTTCTTGTGTTTTCTTAATATCATACACTAACAATTCAAATTCTTTTCTAAGTGGCTTAATTTCATCAATTCCATTTCCTTGAGAATTAGCTTGAATTAAACTATTTTTCTTTTCATTATATTTATTTTTAAGTTCTTCAGATATATTTTCTAAATTAATTGTATCTGACAACAATGTAGCTATAATCACTTTTTCAGCTTCTAGAGTAGATGAATCTTTAATAATATAAGTAAATTCACTTGCTTTTTTATAATTCGTCCCTACTAAAAGACGAATCGTAAACATGATTAGAGATGAAGATAAAATAATAATTAAAATACTAGCTAATATTCTATCTATTCTTATCTTTTTTTGGTTCATTTCAACTCCTCCTACTAGCTTATTATACTATAATCGCGTATCAAATGCAATATCTTGAAACCGATTAAAAAAGCTATCTCTAAAATAGAGATAACTTCTTTACTATTTTTGATTTAAAATTGATGATTTATACTCTTTCTCAAATTTGTTGTATACATCAATGTCATAAATTGCAATTTTCTTTTCTGCTAAATAATGAGCAAATGAATCAGAAATTACAGAAATATGAGATACTAAAGCTGTAATAGCTTCATCTTTAAATGTGTTAGCATCATTAGATACTACTTGATATACAAATACATTTTCTGAAGAACTAGATTTAACAGACTGAATTTCATTTACTTTAGCATTTAATGCAGTTTGATATAAATTTTCTTCTAATACCGCTGCTCCATTAAATGTCACAAAAACTTCACCTGTTAGTCCTTTAGTAGCAGTACCACTTCCAAACTCAGATTTTGCTTCTACAAATGTCTTACCTGCTTTAATTGCTTCAATCGCTTGATTCGCACTTTCTTGGTTTTTTGTTTCAATAACTTGAATTTTAATTGGACGATATTGTTCTACACGTGCCGCAAATGTTGTTTCAAGATATTTTTTAGCTAATATATCTGCACGAACTGCTGGTAATAATACTTTTTCTTTATATTCTTCTTCTGTTGTACCTGAATTTTTTAAGTTATCTTCCCAACTAACCGTTGAGCTAGAAACTCTTTGTTTTAAACTTTCAAGTTCTTCAGCTACTTTTTTATTTACTTCTTCATTTACAGGAGCAAATTCATCATAAATATGATTACGCACAATTTCAACTGTTGAATCATATTTATATGTATTCAAAGCCGTTGCCAACTCTCCTTTAGTAATTTCTTTTGTTCCAACTTTAAACACTACTTCTTTTTCATTTGTTACTTTAACACTAGCATCTTGACAACCTGCTAAAATTAATAATGAGGTTGCTGCAACTAATAATCCTTTTTTCATTTTCTAGCTCCTCCTTATTTCGTTAAAGCTTCTAAAGCTTTTTTAACTGTTGGATCTTCACTTGTAACTGGTACTTTTTCAAGTACTTCTGTTAATGCTTTGGCATAAATTTCAGTTTCTTTTTGTAAAATATCATTAATAATTTGTGCTTTTACTTCTTTAATTGCTAACAGTTTATCTTTACCTGTTGCATCTACTTTAATTTTGTGATATCCATATGTTGTTTTAACCCAATCACTTACTTCACCTTCTTTTAAGGCAAGTGTTGCATCTAAAAACTCCTTCACAAATGAAGTTTCATTATTTACATAACCTAAACTTCCATTTGCAACTTTACTTCCAGTATCATCTGAATATTGACCAGCTACTTCCGCAAATGATTTTGCAGCTAATTCTTTATCAATTTCAGCCATTCTTTCATCTAATTTAGATTTTTCAGATTCATTCTTAGCCAATTGTAATTGTTCAATTTCTTCAGCTGTTTTTCCTGCTTTTTCTTCATCTGTTAATGTTGGAAATTTAACTAAAATATGTGATGCTGTTCTTCCTTGTTTTTCATCAATTGATGTTAAATAAGTATCTGCATGCTTGATAATGTAATCTTCAATCATCTTTTGATTTTTAATGTTTGTTGTTACATACGCATCTAAATCTTTAAATCCATTTGAAAAACCAACTTGTTGTAATAGTTCTCCAATTTCAGCTTCATATCCTGTAGCATTCTTAGCTTTAAAGTTGGCGATAATTTGCTCTTTTTGTGCTGCAACTTCACTTTTTATTTCGTCAGAATCAGCAACAACTTGATTTACTAATTCTTTAATAATCATCATAGTAATAATTCTAGATCCTTTTGTCTCTTTTGAATTATTATAAACATCATCAGCAAAAATATTTTTACCATTAAATTCTGCTACAACATCTTGGTTATCCACTTTTTTTCCTGCTAATTTATCTTTATTTTCGTTATAAATAAATAGTCCGATAAAAGCAACTAATAATACGGTAATTGTAAGTACAAACCAGTATTTTCTTAACATATTTTTCATATGTTCCCTCCTTCGATACCTAGTTATTATATCATATTATCTACTTAAAATGCAAAAAAATAATATTTTTATTAGAAATTTAAAATGTTTTATGCTAAAATATTGTGGAATATTTTAGGAGGAATAATATGATTGATATTAAATTAATTCTAGGTGGATTCGCTCTATTTTTATTTGGAATCTACTATATGGGAGAAGGTTTAAAAAATATTGCTGGAGATAAGTTAAAATACTATATCGAAAAGTTTACAAATAAACCTTGGAAAGGGATTTTAGTTGGTACAGTTATTACTGCCTTTATCCAATCTTCAAGTGCTACAACTGCAATTGCAATTGGGTTTGTTCGTGCTGGACTAATGAAATTAGACCAAGTGTTTGGGGTAATTATGGGGGCAAACATCGGAACAACGATTACTGCTTTCTTAATCGGTCTTAAAGTAGAAGAATATGCCTTATTCTTTGTTTTTGTTGGAGTATTGTTAGTTACTTTCTCAACAAAGAAAAAAATCAAATATACTGGTGAAATTATTTTAGGATTTGGAGTTCTATTCTATGGACTTTCTTTAATGGGTGGAGAATTAAAAAACCTTAAAGATTTAAAAGAATTTACAACGTTTGCTCAAGCAAGTAATGATAATGGTTTAATTGGATTAGCTGCTGGAACGATTATTAGTGGTATTATCCAATCATCAAGTGCTTTTGTAGGAATTGTTCAAAAATTATACGAATCAGGAGCATTAACATTATTAGCTTCAATTCCGTTAGTGTTTGGTTCTAATATTGGTACAACTGTAACTGCTGTTTTAGCATCACTTGGTGGAAATACTGCCTCAATTCGTGCTGCTGCAATTCACGTGTTCTTTAATGTTTTAGGAACTATTATTTTTATGATTTTCTTAGTACCGTTTGTTTCATTAATCGAATATATTTCAGCTCAATTACAACTACAACCAATGATGCAAATTGGTACAGCACACATTATCTTTAATGTGGTAACAGCAATTGTAGTATATCCATTTATCCATTTAATTATTATCTTTATTAAAAAATTAATTCCTGGTGAAGAAGCTACAGCATTAGATCAAGTTGAATTAGATACATCTCTTGCAGTATCACTTCCAGCTGGAGCTTTAGCATTAGCAAAAGAACAAACAATTCATATGGGAAATCTAGGAGTAGACATTTTATCTGATTCTCAACGATACTTTACTACTAAAGATGCAAAATATCGTGCAAATGGTAGAACATTAGAAGAAGCAATTAATACTTTAGATACTAAACTAACAAATTACTTAATGACAATTGGTAGAAGTAATGTGGGTATCCAAGATACAGATGACTTTATTGAAACACTACAAATTATTAAATCAATCGAAAGAATTGGAGATATTTCAACTAACTTATTTGAATTCTATGAAATGTCGATTGAACAAAAAGGGATTTTCTCAGACGCAGCAATTCAAGATATTAATACAATGTATGGATTAGTAAGTGATATGGTAGTATTAGCACTTCAAAACTATAAACACAAAGATAACGAATTAATTCACTTAGTTTTTGAAAAAGAAGATCAATTAGATGCTTTAGAAAAACGAGCTCGTAAAAACCACTTAAAACGAGTTGGATATAATGAGGCTGGAAACCAAGTTGCAAACACTGTTTATCTAGATATTCTTTCTAATATTGAGCGAATTGGAGACCATGCAATTAACATCGTTAAAGTAAGTAACAGTAATATCCCATTACATGATGGAGCGGATGACTAATGTTACACTTATTCATCATTAATCCTACTGCTGGTAAAAGTGACAGTAGTAAGGAATTAATGAGTGAAATAAAGCAAACCTTTAAAAATAAAAATTATTTAATTGAATTAACTCAATACCCTTCACATGCTACAAAATTAATTGAAGATTATTCTAAACTATATCCCGAAATTACTGTATATGCATGTGGAGGAGATGGAACTTTAAATGAAGTATTAAATGGGATCAAAGAAAATACAAATATTGCTCTTGCAATTATCCCAATTGGTACAGGAAATGATTTTATCCGTAGTATTTGTAAAGAAAAAAAAGATTTGACTCGCTATTTAGATGTTAAACCTACTTTAATCGATATGATTAAAGTTGAAAATAAATATGGAATTAATGTAGTATCTGCTGGATTTGATGCTGATGTTGCTAAAAATATGAATCGTTTTAGAAAACTAGGGCCAAATGCTTATTATGCTTCAATTGCATATACCTTAATGCGCCCAATGAAAAATTATTTTACATTTATTATTGATGATAAAATTAAAATTGAAAATGCACCTTATTTAATGGGAATTTGTGCAAATGGACAATATTATGGTGGAGGAATGCATGTATCTCCTTACTCTAATATTAATGATGGAAAATTAGATTTTATTCGTATTAAATCAATTTCTAGAATTCAAATTCCTGGTTTTATGAAGGTATTCGTAGAAGGTAGACATATTGAAGAATTAAAAAAATATGTTGATATGATACAATGCCAAAAAGTTCAATATATTAGTGATAAAAAAATAAATGTTAGTATTGATGGTGAAATTCACTCTATGTACAATCCAACAATTGAATTATTACCTAAATCACTAAAATTTATCATTCCAAATTAAAAGCATTACACCTTAGGATGTAATGCTTTTTCTATATCTTCTGATAAATTGTACTATTACAATAATAATATCTATACCTAGTACAATTGAAAGAATTAAAATATTATGAGTAATTTTCTTTATTTCTGAGTTATGATATAAAATAACTTCATTTGTCAGGTCTACTTCAGGAAATTCTTTTTGTTCTTGAGAAGCTATTTTATTGGAGGTATTTGGAGATTCTAATAAAATAGGCTTAGTACTTCCATCTTGCGTTGTAATTTTAACACGAATATATTTTCCCCCATCCATAACTTTATAATTTGCAGAAATAATACGT
>JBHALC010000016.1:0-5207 GCA_041827565.1 Erysipelotrichaceae bacterium | reverse complement strand
GAAGTGAGCCAATTAATTGTACACTTTAAAAAAGATACTGCTCATCAACAACATGATTTTAATATTTGGATGTGGCATGAAGGAGAAACCGGAAAGCAAATTAACTTTACTGGTACAGATGATTATGGACAAGTTGCCACAGTTCAAGTACGCGGAAAAACATTAAACCAAATTGGATTAAAACTTAGAAGTAATGCTGGTACAGCTAATAATTGGACTTTACAATCTGATGGTAATTTAGATGTTCCATTAACTCAAGGAAAAGCTGAAATTTGGATAGATGGGTTAAGTTCAAACTATAAAACATCACCATCTCCAAATGCCACCCTAACAAAAGCAACATTAACTGTAAATTATTTAAGAACAGATAATGACTACACAGGATGGAACACTTGGTCATGGTTAAGAAACGGGACTGTAGATAGTGATTCTAAGTCGACTCAATTTAATAATAAAAAAGCAATTATCACACATGAAAATCCTGCTGGAATTGAAAAAATTGGATTAATCGTAAGAAAAAGTATTCCAGGTAATGACTGGTTATCTAAAAATTCAAATGATGATTTAATTATTGATAATCTACCTACTAATGGTGAAAAAGAGATTTGGATTGTTGAAAATGATGCAACAGTTTATCATTCATTTGATGATATTCCTGTTAAAATTGTGAATGCTAAGTTAAATGAAGACAATACAATATCTGTCTACTTATCTAAACCAACAGTAGAAAGTGCAATTCAAAACATTATCGTTGATAATTATGTTGTTACAAGTAAAACTTTAGATACAAACAATAATCAATTAGTAACTTTAACTTTACAACAAGAAATTAGAAAAACTGAAGATATTATTGTTCGTGATGCTAAATTTGGAACTTTTACAATTCCGTTAAAATTAAAATATTTACATTCAGAAGAATTTAATAATCAAAATTACTATGATGGTACATTAGGCGCAATTTATACTCCTACTTCAACTACATTTAAACTATGGGCTCCAACAGCTAAAAAAGTTGAATTAATTGATTATAGTGAACAAAATAATGACTTTATTGTTGGAGAAATGATTAATGCAGATAATCACTGGTCTATCTCTGTTAATAAAGATACTCTAGGAATGAAATACCGTTATCGTGCTACTTTTTTTGATGGAACAATTAGAGAATTTGTAGATCCTTATGCAAAAGCAACAACAGCAAATGGAACACATTCAGTAGTAATTGATAGTCAAAATACAGTGCCTACAAACTGGAATAATACTAGAATGCCTGCTTTTGGTGACCAAAGTAAAGCTATCATTTATGAAGCTCATATTCGTGATTTAACAATTGGAAAAGATAATGGTATTACAAATAAAGGGAAATTCTTAGGATTAACAGAAGCAAACACAAAAACTTTATTAAATAATCCATCTGGACTAGATTACTTGAAATCTTTAGGTATAACGCATATTCAATTCTTACCTATGTATGATTTTGATACAGTAGATGAAACAGGTGATTTATCATTTGATGCTCAATACAATTGGGGATATGACCCTCTACATTACAATGTTCCAGAAGGTTCTTATTCAACAAACCCTAGTGATCCAACAGCTAGAATTAAAGAGATGAAGCAAATGATTCAAACATTACATGATAATGGAATTAGAGTAATTATGGATGTAGTTTATAACCATGTGCATAATACAGATAAATCTCCATTACACCAAAGTGTTCCAGGATACTTCTTTAGATATGGTGGAAATGGAAATTTACATAATGGAACAGGAGTTGGAAATGAAACAGCTAGTGAGCAAAAAATGTTTAGAAAATATATGATTGACTCATTAAAATACTGGGCAAGTGAATACAATATTGATGGATTTAGATTTGACTTAATGGGAATTCATGATGTAGAAACTATGAATCAAATTCGCCAAGAATTACATAAAATTGATCCTTCTATTGTAATTTTAGGAGAAGGTTGGGATATGGGAAATCATCCTAATGGTATAGAAAAATCACATCAATACAATGCAGAAAAAATGCCAAATATCGCATTCTTTAATGATGTATTTAGAGATTCTATTAAAGGAGATAACTTTGCTGCCTCAAACCCAGGATATGTTAACCATGCTAATAACCATGAATTTGCCTGGAAAATTTTAAATAGTATTAAATCACAATATGTCGTACCATATAAAGCAATAAATCAAAATGTGTTATATAATGAAGCACATGATAACTACACTTTATATGATAAATTAAAACAGTCAACATCAGTAGATGAAGCAACGCTTGTGCGTATGCATACACATGCAACAACATTACAAACTTTAGGATATGGTCTATTATTTATTCATGCAGGACAAGAAAACTTAAGAACTAAAAATAATGATCACAACTCTTATAAGTCACCTGATCATGTCAACGTATTCGATTATGATCGTGCTCAAACATACCAACAAGCACATGATTACTTTAAAGATTTAATGCAATTAAGAAAATCAGAAGCGTTATTTAATTTAAATAGTTTCGAAGAAATTAACCAAAAAGTAACTCATATTGATGGTTTAGTAGACAGTTCAAAAATTGTGTATAAAGTGGAAAACAGTGAAACTTACTATGTAATTTCAAATGCTTCAAATCATGATTTAACTATTTCAATACCTGAAGCTGAATATGAAACTTTAGTTGCTGATATGAAAGTATACTTAAAAGAAAATTCAAGAGAGAAATTTACAGCTAATACAGTTAAAGTGAAGCCTAACTCTGTATCAATTATTAAAAAAGTTGAATATGCAGATTATACAGCAGTTGAAATTGCATTAAATAAAGTCAATAATTACAATCCAAAACACTACAAGAATTATAGTGAAGTTGAAAATGCAGTAAATAATGTGGTTAAAGATTTACGTAAAGTAAATCAAACTGTTGTAGATGAAATGGCAAATAAAATTGAACAAGCTATTGCAAATTTACAGAGAAAAGAAAGTATTGATGTAACTGTTAACGGAATTACAGTATCATTTATTGATGGTAATTTACCCGAATTTGAAAAAGTTGAAATTACAAAATTAGATAAAGCAATTCCTATGTATGAAAAAGAATATTCAGATGTTTATGAAGTTAAAGTATTTGATACCAAAACAAACCAATATATTCAATACCAAGGAAATGCAAAATTAACTTTACCACTTCAACCAAATAAAACAATAAAACAAACTTACTTTATTAATCAAGATACAACAGAAGTTGTACCATTTGAAATCATTAATGATAAAGCTGTTTTAAGCGTAACACACTTCTCTGAATATGGAATTGGATATGTGAAACCAACTACACCGACTCCAAATTCAGACAATGATTCTTCTGTTAAACAACAAGTAAATCCTACACCTCAGCAAGATAATATTGTACCAAAAACAGATGCGCCAAAAGATAGTATTACTCCAAAAACAAATAGTTCAAAACAAGAAAATAAATCTATAAAAGAAAACGTAGATACAAGTGATTCTACTCAATATATTACTTTTGCTTTACTTGCACTAATTGGATTATTACTATTAAAAAACAGAAAAATTAAAAACTAAAATGTAGTGATTCCAATTGTTTGGATACGATAAACTAATTAAATATTCATATTGGACATGTGTGTGTAAAAACAGGTACATGTTCTTTTAATTTTAGCCTTATTTTTTAATAATTATCGTATTCAATATACTCTTCCATTGTAACCTTTAAATCTTCCAAACTTTTAAATATATATTTTTATCATTTTTTCCTACTATATCCTCTCATCATAATTCTTGGCTTCGATATATAAATTTCACACTTTCAAATTAATGATAGACTGAAATGTTTTTCTATTTTTTACCAATTTCACTCTAGTTTTATAATCTATTTTTTCTTCTTATAATAAAAACATGCCCCTTTCAACTAAAACACATTTATAATTTCTGTGTCTAGTTTTTGAGGACATGTTCTTTATCTTGTTTTTCTTTTCATCTTTTTTACCAATTTAGAAAATGTAGAATCACATTAATCATAGTCTCTTTTTCTTCAAGTCTACTTTCAGCAAGTAGTAAAGTTACTGCCACTAATGTGCTTTCACTGATAATTTTATTTCTATTTTTAAATAATAGACCATTCTGATTTAAAAAATATAAGAAAATCGTTGCTGCTATTCTTTTACATCCATCTACAAACGGATGATCTTTCACAATAAAATATAATAAATTGGCTGCTTTTTCTTGTATCGTTTTATACGCTTCTTCACCAAATGCACTCTGATATACACTATCAATAATTCCTGATAAAACTCCTTTTTCTTTTTCTTTACCAAATATTATAGAAGTATCACCAAATGACATACTATCAATAATTTTTCTTACCTCATCATAAGTCAATCTGTATTGTTCTTCTGTTTTGTTTTCGATTTTTTTAATTACTTGATGATCATAATCATCTAATAATGCTAATGCATTTACATATTCATTAATTACTGAAGTTACAACTTCTTTTTCAATATGAAGTTGATTAGCAATCATTCCATTTT
Source organism: Erysipelotrichaceae bacterium (assembly GCA_041827565.1). GTDB lineage: Bacteria > Bacillota_I > Bacilli_A > Erysipelotrichales > Erysipelotrichaceae > CAMCRE01. The sequence continues at coordinate 669 of JBHALC010000016.1, read as the reverse complement.
GAATATCAATCACTTTATTTAGTACTTCTAGTCTTCTTTTATTTATAGCTATTCCATTTAGCATATATTCTTTTAAAATTGAAGTTGCCCATTTCCTAAATTGAACCCCTCTTTGAGATTTAACTCGATAACCAACTGAAATAATCATATCCAAATTGTAATAATCTACCATATATGTTTTCCTATCAGGAGCAGTTGTCGCAAATTTTGCGACAACTGAATTATCCAATTCTTCTTTAAGTGCATTATTAATATGTTTTCCTATTGTTTTTATATCGCGATTAAATAAAGTGGCAAGTTGACTTCTATTTAGTCAGACTGTTTCTTTATCTGGAGTTACTTCCACATGAACTTCTAATTCACCATCTTTAAATAATACAATTTGATTTTCACTCATTATTTATTCCTCTTTTCTTTTTTTGGCTTTCTATAAAATTTTTCTAATTATTTTATTATAATTTGATATTTTACTATATTTTAAATATTCACTACAAAATTATATGTTCATTTATTACTCAAGAACATCTTTGCTTCCAATTTTTTAACTACCAATTCCTTTTCTTGTACATTATACCATAAATAAAGATTGTATAATTAAGAAATATAACATAATAAAATTTTACTTAAATTATCATTTACAAACCTTTTAACTCAAAAATTCTTTTATCT
>JBHALC010000015.1:0-3134 GCA_041827565.1 Erysipelotrichaceae bacterium | reverse complement strand
TTAAATTCTCTAAATCCTTTATTTTTGAAATATCTTTAATATGATTATGTTGTAATTGTACTGATTTTAAAGTTTTAATTCCAGATAAAAAATCAATATTTTCGATTTCATTATTTTGAAGATGAATCGCTTCTATTTTAGGCATATCTAATTTCAATGCTTTTAATTTATTCCCTGCTAATTTTAATGATTTTAATACAGGTGTATTTAATTCGATATTTGCTATTTGATTATGCCCTAAATCTAATTCTTTTAAACTTAATGCATCTAATTTTGTATCCGTAATTTCATTGCCACTTGCTTTTAATACTTCTAAACTATTAGTATTTAACCCATTGATACTACTTAGATACGTCCCTTCCACATATAGTTTTTTCAGTTGATTCATATTTTGAGTAAAACTTAAATCTACTAAACTACTTCCAGAAATATCCACTTCTTCTAGTAAAATCATTTCTTTTAAAATATTACTATTAATTTGTGCTAATTCATCATGTCTTTCATGTTTTTTACTACTATGATCATGTTCTTCTCCTTCTGCATGATCATGTGCACCCAATAATGCAGCATGTAATACTTTTAAATTTTTAAATCCTTTTAACTGATACAGAGAACCTACTCCTGTTTCATCAATCCAAAGTTCTTCTAGTTTTAAATCTTTTAAAATGCTAATATCATTAACACTACTATTCCCTCTTAATTTTAGTACTTTTAGTTGTTTTAATCCTGTAAGCAACTCTAGTTCATGTTGAGTAAAATGCTCATTATTTCCTAAATTTAATTCTTCTAAATTTTCTGCAAATTTTAAGAATCGATAATCATCTAATTCACTACCAAATAAATCAATGGACTGTAATTTTTTCATATCTTCTTTCGTAATAGGCGAGTCAATCTCATCTTTTTCTAATTGAACATTTAACATCATTTTAACTTGATCATTTTGAATTAAATCCTGCTCATTTAATAGTTTTTCTTCTTCATGATGGTGGTGATGTTCTTTTCCTTCATATTTATATTCTGGATATTTCTCTAAAAATTCATCCCAATTATTGTATCGGCTTGGATAAGCATGGTAATGATTATCATGTCTAATATAAATAACGCTTCCTTTTACTTTAATGTCTTCTTTTCTAACATTATACTTTAAAGCATACTCTTCAATTTCATCTAAAAATTTTTGAAGATCCAAGTGATGATCATATTCATCATGATGATGCTCTTCTCCATCATATTTATAGCTTGGATATTTTTCTAAAAAACAATTCCAATTCGTAAATTTACTTGGATATACATGATAATGATCATGATGTTTAACAAAAATAACATTATCTCTTATTTTAATATCTTCTTTTCTAACATTATATTTTAAAGCATATTCTTCAATTTCTTTAAAGTTTTGCGTAAAATCCATTTGATTATGAATTAACGGTTCTGTATAATGTGGTTTTTTAGGTAATTGAGGTTTATACCAAGGAATATCTTTTTTAAAAATAAAATGTTGGTGATTACCATGTTGAATAATATACCCTGAATCTGTTTCCCCTACTATATCATTTGGATTAAATACATAAGGTTCTTCATGTTCTTCATGAGTATGATTACCAATTTTTGGAATATAGTGATAATGATCTCCATGGCGAACAATATATCCATCTGCTGTTTCTTCTACAACATCATTTGGATTAAACTGATAATGATCCTCATGCTTTTCATCTAATTGTAAAATTGCATTACTAGGAACTTGTCCTTTCACAAAATGATAATGATCTCCATGTTTTACTACATATCCATCTGCTGTAATTTTTGTAACAATAATCGGATCATTATTTTTAATTACTTCTCTAGGCTTTTCTTCCATTTGAACTACATTATACTTTGAATCTTCTGTAACACTACTTGCACAACCTGCTAAAGCTAGTGTACTAACTAATACTATTATTTTTTTCATAAACTACCTCCGGTTTACAATTATAAACCATTTTGTTTACGGTTGTCAACTAAAATAAAAAAGCTGAACTATTGTTCAACTTCACTTACTAATTTTAAATCTTCAAATGCAATATCTGTCGGTGTTTCACGCTCAAAAATTACAATATTTACTTTAGCTGTTTTTCTATTTTCATCTAAAGAAATAACTTGACCAACTTTATTTTTAAATGGACCATCTAAAATCATAACTTGATCATTCACTTCATAGTTTTTATTTACTTCTCTTTCATTTAAATGAATTTTAGATAAAACACTTTCTATTTCACTTTCTTCTACTGGGAATGGTTTAGCCCCTCCACCAGATGAACCAATAAATCCTGTTACTCCTGGAGTATTACGCACAATATACCAAGATTCATCTGTCATCTTCATTTGCACAAATAAATATCCCGGATATAAATTACGAATTTTTTCTTTTAAAACATAATCTACTTGCTGTGTTTCATTTCCAAATTGATCTGTTTTTTTCTTTCTTGATTTTACTGGTACTTTTTCTACAACTATTTGATCTGCAACTACAATATCAAATAGCACATCTTGTAAATGCATCGTTTCCACACGGCGTAATAAATTTTCTTTTACTTTGTTTTCATGTCCTGCATAAGTATTTACTACATACCATTCTGTTTTAATTTCTGACATCTAACTATCCTCTACTTAATAAATAATTGTGTTAGTGGTACTAAAGCTGTATTTGCTAAAGCAAAGAACAATGCAAAAATGGCAGTAAACACTAAAACAATTGCTGTTTTTGATGCAACTTCTTTTGGCTTTGGCCAACGAATACGACGAACTTCTTCTAAAATTCCTCTAACTTTAAACCATCTTAATTTTTCTTTTTTTACTACTTTTTCACTCATAGTTTATCTCCTATCTTGTTTCTTTATGTAATGTGTGTTTATCGCATTTTTTGCAAAACTTGTTTAATTCTAATCTTGCAGTATGTGTTTTTTTATTTTTCTTTGTAGTATAATTTCTTGATAAACAAACTGAACAAGTTAATATAATTTTTTCTTGCATGCTAAAAACACCTCTCAATCTTAATAATATTATCATAAATTTAAGAAACAGTCAATTTTAATCTAAATTATCACTTATTTTCTCAATTAAAATCCTATATTTTTCTTTTGAACAACTGATTTCTC
>JBHALC010000014.1:0-13756 GCA_041827565.1 Erysipelotrichaceae bacterium | reverse complement strand
CCAAAATATTCTTCGCATTTAACGGATTTTATTTTTGGGATAAAAGTAATTAGCTTTTCGATTGTTTGTGCAGTAATTTTATCATATTTAGTTAAATTTATTACTAAAAAAATACTTCATCCATTTTTTACTTGATATTATTAAAAAAAATCGTTATAATTGTAGAGTAAGATAATTCAAAAAGGAGAGAAAAAATGAGAAAACCAATTATTGTTGGAAACTGGAAAATGAACAAAACAGTTTCTGAAGCTGTTGCTTTTATTAATGAAGTAGATCCACATGTACATGGAAATGCAACATTTGGAGTTGCAACTAGCTTTTTAGCTTTAGATGCTAGTTTAAAAGCAGCTAAAAACTTAGTAGTTTCAGCACAAAACTGTCACTATGAAGAAAGTGGAGCATTTACTGGAGAAGTTTCAGTTGAAATGTTAGAAGAATTAGGAGTGAAATATGTAATTGTTGGACACTCTGAAAGAAGAGAAATGTTTGGAGATTGTGACTGTAGAGTTAATAAAAAAGTGTTAAAATTATTAAGTAAAGGATTAACTCCAATTTTCTGTATTGGAGAAACAGAAGCACAATTTGATGCAAATGAAACAGAAGCTGTAATTCGTTCACAAGTAAGTAAAGGGTTAAAAGATGTAAGCGATGTTACGAAAGTGGTAATTGCTTATGAACCAATTTGGGCAATTGGAACTGGAAAATCAGCTACAAAAGAAATTGCAAACCAATGCTGTGGAATTGTTCGTGATGAGGTTAAAAATTTATTTGGAGCAGAGGTTGCTGAGAAAGTATTAATTCAATATGGTGGAAGTGTAAAACCAGAAAATATTGAAGAATATATGGCTGAAGAGCACATCGATGGAGCTTTAATCGGTGGAGCAAGTTTAAAAGCTGATTCATTTATTTCAATTATTGAAAAAGTAAAATAAAATGATAGCCGACAATAGTCGGCTTATTTAAATAAAAAGGAAAGGAGAAGTATAATAGAAAAATCTATTATACAATATAAAAATATGGCTACACCACATATTAACGCAAAAGAAAATGAAATCGCAAAATTAGTAATTATGCCTGGAGATCCTCTTCGAGCTAAATTTATTGCAGATACTTATTTAGAGAATGTTGTTCAAGTTAATGCAATTCGTAATATGTTTGCATTTACAGGAACATACCAAGGAAAACCTGTAACAGTTATGGGATCTGGAATGGGAATGCCTTCTATTGGTATTTATTCTTATGAATTATTTAAATTTTATGGAGTAGAAGCAATTGTACGAGTTGGATCAGCAGGAAGTTATACAAAAGATTTAAATGTATATGATGTTGTTTTAGCATCAAGTGCTTATTCAGAATCTTCTTATGCAAAAGTTGCTTCAAATTATGATGAGGAAATTTTATACCCTTCTCAAGATTTAAATGAATACTTAAAAGAAATTGCTAAAGGTTTAGATGTTACTTTACATGAATCTCGTATTCATTCAAGTGATGTATTCTATCGTGAAGATAATGCTGTAAGTTATGAAGTTGTTCGTGATGAAAAAGGTTGTGGATGTGTTGAGATGGAATCATTTGCATTATTCAATAATGCAAGAGTATTAGGGAAAAAAGCAGCATGTTTAGTAACGATTTCAGATTCTTTCATTACACATGAAGTTACAACAGCTGAAGCTCGTCAAACATCATTTACAAAAATGATGGAAATTGCATTAGGATTAGTTCATAAATTATAGGAGTTATTTATGCTTTTTTCTAGAAAAGAATTAGAAGTATATGCTCCAATAAAAGGAATAGTAGATTCAATTGAAAATACTCCTGATGAGGCATTTGCCAATAAATTGATGGGAGATGGATTTGTAATTTTTCCATCAAGCGATGGAAAAGTATACGCACCATTTGATGGAACTGTTAAATTTGTATTTCCTAGTAAACAGGCAATAGGAATCGAATCTAAAAATAAAGTTGAATTATTAATTCATATTGGAATTGATACAGGATTATTAAATGGTGAAGGATTTAAGATTTTAACAAGAGATGATGCTACATTTAAAAAGGGTGATGTATTAATTGAATTTGATACAGATTATATTTTAAGTAAAGTAGAGCATCTAGCAACACCAGTTATTTTTACGAACTTAAATGGAAGAGGATTTGAGCTTGTAAAAACAGGTGAAGTCACAAATGATGATGTAATTGCAATTATAAGATAGAGAAAAAACTCTATCTTATTTTGTTTTAATCAACAAAAAAGTTATAATTTTTAACTTAATTGATTTGGGTTTATATGTTAAAAAGTATAGTAAATAGTACTTATTTAACTAAAATAAGTATCTTTAAGGAAACTTTTTGGTGTTAAATGGGTGACAATTGGGTTGCATGTATGGTATAATATAAGAGTATTCAGGAGGACTAAGAATGAGTAGTAGAAAAATAAATGCACTACTTGTATTGGGATTTGGAATTTTCCTATTTAATGGATTTACAACTTTAGGAGCAGTAAATATTCCAACAACAGTAGAGAGTGAGAATAAAGATAAGCTAGCAGATTTAGTGACAGCAAATGAAAATGCACCAGTTAAAATTACATATGGAACTGAACAACCAATTGATCAATTATTAACTGTAATTAACCAAAATGTAAAAAATGATTATGAAAAATTAGAATATAAAGGAATTTCAGAAGTACACAAACAAAAATATGTATCAAAAAATACTGAGATTTATGTGTCAGGTTATGATGTTAAAGATTTTAGTTTAAATGAAGTAATTGTTGAAGTAAGAGCAAAACAACTTTTAACAGATGCTCAAGAAGTAAAAAAATACCGAGTATTAGTAAAAATTGTGGATACAAATGCTCCAGAAATTACTTTAGAAAAAGATTCAATTGAAATTACAGAAGGAGATTCTTTTGATGGTTCTTCAAATGTAACTTCAGTTGTGGATAAAGAAGATGGTGAGATTCAAGATTTCACTGTAAGTGGGGAGTATGATACTTCTGCTGCGGGGGAATATACTGTAGTAGTAAGTGCTGTAGATAACTCAAAAAATAAAACAGAAAAAACGTTTAAATTAGTAGTTAAAGAAAGACCAGTTGTAGCAACTCCATATAGTTCTGTAAGTGGAAGCTATAACTATAATGTGTCAAATGCTGTATTTACGGCACCAGATCCAAGCCATATTGCTTCTTTAAATGGAGGAGTTCCTGGAAACTGTACATGGTACATTTATAACCGTTTAGACCAATTAGGAGCACCAATTCCTTACCGTATGATGGGTAATGGTGGAGAATGGGCATACTATGCACAAAGATATGGATACAATGTATCTAAAACAGCTCGTGTAGGAACAGTTATGAGTACTCAAGGTGGATATGGTCATGTTGCTTTCGTAGAGCAAGTAAATAGTGATGGATCAATTGTAGTTTCAGAAATGAACTATGGAGGATTATACCGTTTATCAACGCGTACAATTTCTGCAAGTGAAGCTGCATATGGTTCATACATCGATTTTGGTTTAGCTAGATAAAATAAAAGACTTCATTGAAGTCTTTTTTTAGTCAAATCAGATGAAATATCATATGAAATCCGTATAATATAAAATGAGGTGGAAGTAAGAATATGAAGATTAATTATCACTATAATATGACATGTCCTCATTGTTATATTGCATATCAAAATATGATAAAAGCACTAAAAAATTTAGAAATGGAACCTAAAATTAATTTTATCTCAACAAATACTCGTGGTAATGCGGATGAAGAGATTAAACAGTTAATGATGGATTATAAAATAGATTTAAAATTTTTGGATATAAGAAAAAATACGGATTTTGTGAATAAAGTAATGATATATACCCCTCACCAGCAAAAATGGTTTGAAATCATTACTTATCAATACTTTTATAATAATTTAGATATTGAAGATGAAAAACAAGTAATGAATTATTTTTCGGAAATAGGATTAGATGAGAAGGATTTATTAAATATAAAATCTATAGATTTATCTTTAAATCTTAGTGTGTTGGATTCAACAACATTACAAATAGGGGAATATAATGTTGAAGGAATTAAAGAGGTAAGTTATTATGAGTTTGCCTTTTCTTGTTTTTATCATGAGCAAAGAGAAGTTGAAATTGAAGTGGGAGAATGTTTCTGCCATGGTAAATATTGCGAATAAAAAAAAGTTATATAAATTAAAAATCGAATAATTTTTTTTGATAAAAAGGGAGTTTTCTCCCTTTTTTTACTTTACTATAATTTTTTATAAAAGATATAATATAGATAGAGGATAAAGGAGGTAAATTTATGAAAAATTTAAACTACTCCTTATTTCAATGCACCATTTTTTAAGTATGGTGTTTTTTTATTAGAAAAGAGAGGTAAAGATATGAAAGTAGCAGTAATTATGGGAAGTATTTCAGATTATGAAATAATGAAGGAAACATGTTTATTATTAGAAAATTTTGGTATACCTTTTGAGAAAAAAGTAGTGAGTGCACATCGTACTCCCGAGTTAATGGTAGAATTTGCGAAAAATGCGAAAGAAAATGGATTTTCGTTAATTATTGCTGCTGCTGGTGGAGCGGCTCATTTACCAGGCATGGTGGCTAGTTTAACAACACTACCAGTAATTGGAGTTCCAATTAAGAGCAGCACTTTAAGTGGAATTGATTCATTGTATTCAATTGTGCAGATGCCTTATGGTGTTCCAGTACTTACAATGGCAATTGGGGTTGCAGGAGCTAAAAATGCGGCAATAAGTGCATTATCTATTCTTGCGATGTCAAATGAAGAATACCATGAAAAATATGCAGCATTTAAAAAAGAACAAGAACGAATTGTGAAAGAAGAGATGGTGTTATGAAAAAAATCTTACCTTTTAGTGTAATTGGAATTATTGGTGGTGGGCAATTAGGGCGTATGATTGCTACTAGTGCAAAAGAGATGGGATATAAAATTGTGATATTAGATCCAAGTGAATCTGCATGTGCAAAAGTTTATAGTGATTATTTTATTCAAGCTGAATTTGATGATTTAGAAAAAGTCGAAGAACTTTGTAAGTTAAGTGATGTAATCACTTTTGAATTTGAAAATATTAATGCTGAAGTTGTACGACAATTATCTAAAAAATATAACTTTACTCAATCTGCTGATTTATTAGTGATATCTCAACATCGTGGTAAAGAAAAAGAATTTGCAAGAAGTTTATCGATTCCTACTGTTCCTTATATTTTAGTTGATGAAAATACAGATATTGAAATTAATAAAAAATATTTAATGAAAACTTTACGATTTGGATATGATGGAAAAGGGCAAAAAATCATCACAACAAAAAATGAAATTGAAAAAAATACAATTTTAGAAGAATTTGTAAAGTTGGAAAAAGAAATATCCGTTGTTGCATGTAAAGCTGTAAATGGAGTTCACATTATTGGTGTTGTTGAGAATGAACATCGAAATAATATTTTATATCGAAGTTATATTCCAGCTAAAATTTCAGATGAATTAATTGAAAAAGCAAAGCAGTATACAATGCGTATTTTAAATGAATTTGAGTATTATGGTGTATTAACAGTTGAATATTTTATCGTTGATGGAGAAGTTGTATTTAATGAAATGGCTCCTAGAGTTCATAATTCAGGTCATATAACGATGCAGTCAAATAATATTTCACAATTTTATGCTCATGTACGTTCTATTTGTGGTTTAGAAATTGGTGAAATAAGTACTGTTTCAACAACAATGTATAATATTTTAGGTCAAGATTTAGAGAAGTATTTAAATAAAATGCATGAAAAAGAGTGTTTTATTCACTTATATGAAAAAGAACCAAAAATGAATCGAAAAATCGGACATATTAATTTTTATGGGAGGAAAGAAAATGAATAAACGAATTTTTGTGAAGAAAAAAGAAGTTTATAATCAAGAGTCGATTGAATTAAAAAATAGTTTAAATGAAAATTATCATTTAAATTTAAATCAAGCTGATTATTACATTATTTATGATATTTATAATATTGAAGAAGAAACTTATTTAGAAGCAAAAAAATCAGTATTTTCTGAAGTGATGATTGATGATGTTTATGAAAGTCTTGAATTAGAAGAAGGTAAATATTTTGCGTTTGAAACGTTACCTGCTCAATATGACCAAAGAGCAGATAGTGCTGTTCAATGTGTTCGTTTATTAAATCCAAATTCTAAAGTATTTGTAAGAAGTGGTAAATTAGTGATATTTGACCGAAAATTAAGTCAAGAAGAGTTAAAATTAGTAGAATCTTATTTAGTTAATCCAATTGATTCAAGTGTAAAAGATTTAAACAAATTTGAATTTGAAATCGATTCTACTCCCAAACCTTTAAAAGATTTGAGTGGGTTTAATTTATTAAATGATAAAGAATTGATTGAATTAAAAAAAGAGATGAATCTTGCGATGAATATTGAAGATTTAAAATTTATTCAAGAATACTTTAAATCAGAGAAAAGAGATCCTAGTGAAACAGAAATCTATGTATTAGATTGTTATTGGAGTGATCATTGTCGTCATACTACATTTGAAACAGTATTAGATGAAGTTCAAATTGAAAGTGAATTATTTGAACATGAAATGCAACAAGCATTTAGTGCATATTTAGAATACCGTAAAGCTTTAGGAATCACAAAACCAATTACTTTGATGGATATGGCTAGTGTTGTAGGGAAATATCACCGTAATATTTTAAAAGATGAAAATATTGAAGTAAGTGAAGAAATTAATGCTTGCTCATTCTTCACAACAATCAACAATAATGGAAAAGAAGAGCGTTGGTTAATTCAATTTAAAAATGAAACGCATAATCACCCAACAGAAATTGAACCATTTGGAGGAGCTTCTACTTGTATTGGAGGAGCAATCCGAGATCCCTTATCAGGTCGTAGTTATGTTTATCAAGCGATGAGAATCAGTGGAAGTGGAAATGTACTAGCGAAAAGAAATGAAACTTTAGAACATAAATTGTCTCAAGCATTTATTTCAAAAACAGCTACACATGGAAATTCTTCTTATGGAAATCAAATTGGACTTGCTACTACTTATGTTCGTGAATTATATGATGAAAGTTATGTTGCAAAACATATGGAAGTTGGAGCGGTTGTAGGGGCTGTAAAAGAAGGAAATTATAAACGTGCTTCATTAGTTGCAGGAGATATCGTTGTTTTAATTGGTGGAAGAACAGGAAGAGATGGAATTCAAGGTGCATCTGGAAGTAGTGTTTCTCATACTAATCAATCATTAACAACTGCAAGTAGTCAAGTACAAAAAGGAAATGCTCCTGAAGAAAGAAAATTACAGAGATTATTTAGAAATGAAAATGTATCAAGATTAATTAAAAAATGTAATGATTTTGGTGCGGGTGGAGTTTGTGTTGCTATTGGAGAATTAGCTGAAGGAATTGAAATTCATTTAGATAAAGTTTTAGTGAAGTATCAAGGTTTAAATGCGACAGAAATTGCAACTAGTGAATCTCAAGAAAGAATGGCTGTTGCAATTGATCCAAGTGATTATGAAGTATTTGTGAGTGAATGTGAAAAAGAAAATATTGAATATGCTCATGTAGCAACAATTACAGACCGTCGTCGTTTAGAAATGTATTATGGTGAAGAATTAGTTGTAGACATGCATGCAGATTTCTTGGCAACAAGTGGTGTTCGTCAACATGCCAAAGCGAGCTTAAAAGATGATGTTCGATTAAATCCATTTAATCATAAAGAAGTGAATGAAACTGAAATTCTAAAAGAATTGGCGTCTTTAAATGTAACTTGTCAAAAAGGGTTAGCTCAAAGATTTGATTCAAGTATTGGAGCAACAACGGTTTGTATGCCATTCTCAGGAAAACATCAATTAACTCCAGTTCAAGCTAGTATTCAAGCTTTACCAACACTTTATTCTACAAGTGATACTGCAACCATTTTAAGTTATGGATTTATCCCTAAAATTTCTCATTACAGTCCATTCATTTCATCAATTTATGCTGTATTAGAATCTTTAGCAAAAGTTTATGCAGTTGGTGGTAATAAAGAAAGTTTATATCTTTCTTTCCAAGAGTATTTTGAGAAATTAGGAAATACTCCAAGTAAATGGGGTAAAGTAACACAAAGTTTATTAGGAAGTATTTTAGCTCAAAAAGAAATTGGAGTGCCAAGTATTGGTGGTAAAGATAGTATGTCAGGAAGTTTTAATGAATTAAATGTTGTTGAAACATTAATTTCATTTGCGTGTACACCAGTTAAAATTAAAGATGTAATTACACCTGAATTAAAACAAGTTGGAAACAATTTATATTTGATTGAAATTATTAAAGATGAAAAAGGAATGCCAAATATTAAAGCAATGGTGGAATTATATGAAAAATTACATCAAGATATTTTAAGTAAAAAAGTAGTAAGTGCTTATGTTTTAGATGAAAGTAGTTTAACAGCAAGTTTAGTAAAAATGGCATTAGGAAATGGTTTAGGATTTGATATTTCTTATGAGAAAGCTCTAGATTTCTTACCATGTAGTATTATTGTAGAGGCAAATTGTAATCTTGAATATACTTATTTAGGTAAAGTATCTAATAAATATTTAGTGAATGGAATTGAATTAGATAGTAATAAAGTTTATCAAGCCTATACTTCAACATTAAATAAGTTATATCCTTTATACCAAAATTTAGATAAATCCAATGTTGAGAATTTAAATACTTTAAATAACGAGAAAAAATACTACCATGAAAAAATCGAAAAACCAAAAGTAGTTATTCTGGTTTTCCCTGGTAATAACTGTGAATACGATAGTGCAAAAGCTTTCTTAGATGCTGGAGCAGAAGTTGATTTTAGCATTTTTAGAAATGTGCGAGAAAATGATATTGAAGAATCAATTGATGAGTTAGTATCAAAAATTAAAGAAAGTCATATTATAATGATTCCAGGAGGGTTCTCTAGTGGTGATGAACCAGATGGAAGTGCAAAATTTATTGTGAATGTATTGAAAAATGAAAAAGTAAAAGAGGCAATTCATCAACATTTAAGTGATAAAAAGCTTATTTTAGGAATTTGTAATGGATTCCAGGCTTTAATTAAATCAGGTTTATTACCGTATGGTGAAATTCGTGATTTAGATGAAAATGATTTAACATTATATCGTAATGATAGTTATCATCATATTTCAACAACAGCGCTAACACGTGTAAGTAGTACAAATAGTGTTTGGACTCAAGATTTTGAATTAGGAGATGTATTTGAAGTGGCCTTTTCACATGGAGAAGGACGTATTGTGGGAAATAAAGTAGAAGAGTTAAAACGCTTAGCTACTTTCCAATACTGTGATTTTGAAGGAAATGCAACTTTAAATGGAAAATTTAATCCAAATGGTTCAGCTTTAGCAATAGAATCTTTAACAAGTTTTGATGGACTTGTTTTAGGTAAAATGGGTCATAGTGAGCGTTATGGAACAGAGTTATACAAAACAAATTTAATTAAAAAACGTCAATCTATTTTTGAAAATGGAGTTCGTTATTTTACAAGAAAGGATAAATAGAATTTAGCATGCGATCAATTAATGAAGAATGTGGAGTTTTTGGAATATTTAACCACAAAGATGCAAGTAAGATTACATATTTTGGATTACATAGTTTACAACATCGTGGTCAAGAGGGAGCTGGGATTGTTTGTAGTAATTCTGATGTTATGAAAGGACATCGTGATTTAGGGTTGATAGCTGAGGTATTTAAAGATTCAGCTAAATTGGAAAAATTAAATGGTAGAAATGCAATAGGGCATGTTCGATATGCTGCTGAGGGATCTAATTCGATACAAAATGTACAGCCATTTTTATTCCATTTTTATGATATGAGTTTAGGTATTTGTCATAACGGGCATATTATTAATGCTAAAACATTAAGAAAAGAATTAGAACAGGAAGGTGCAATTTTCCATTCAACTAGTGATACAGAAATATTAGTTCATTTAATTCGAAGAAGCAAAGAAGAAGGATTTGTGAATCAATTAAAAGATGCATTAAATCAGGTGCGTGGGGGATTTACTTATTTACTTTTAACTAAAGATGCAATGTATGGTGCAGTAGATCCGAATGCACTTCGACCATTATGTATTGGTAAAACAGCAAGTGGAAGCTATATTATGGCTAGTGAAACTTGTGCAATTGATGCAGTTGGTGGAGAATTTGTGTGTGATGTAATGGCTGGAGAGTTAGCAATTATTACAGATAGCGGCTATGAAATCGTAAAATATACTGAAAATACAATGGTTTCTATTGTTGCGATGGAATATGTATATTTTGCACGTCCTGATTCAAATATTGCGGGAGTAAATGTGCATACAGCAAGAAAAAATACTGGTAAAAGATTAGCTCAGGAATCTCCGGTTGATGCTGATATTGTAATTGGGGTGCCTAATTCTAGTTTATCAGCAGCAAGCGGGTATGCTGAGGAATGTGGATTACCATATGAAATGGGATTAATTAAAAATCAATATATTGCCCGTACATTTATTCAACCAACTCAAGAATTGCGTGAACAAGGTGTTAGAATGAAATTATCTGCTGTAAAAGGAGTTGTGAAAGGGAAGCGTGTTATTATGGTTGATGACTCGATTGTTCGTGGGACAACATGTGCACGTATTGTACGATTATTAAAAGAGGCAGGTGCAAAAGAGGTGCATGTGCGTATTGCATCACCAGAATTTATTTTTCCAAGTTTTTATGGGATTGATACAACTAAGTCATCAGAATTGATTAGTGCCAACAAAACAGTTGATGAAGTAAGAGAATTTATTGGTGCGGATTCATTAGCTTATATTAGTGAAAAAGGACTAATTGAAGCGATAGGATTAAAATTTGATTCTCCTTATCAAGGATTATGTATGGATAGTTTTAATGGAGACTATTCAGCAGGATTATTTGATTATGAGCAACAGTATCTAGATGAATTAACAGAAATTCAAAAACAATTTTTAGAAAGGAAACAATAATATGAGTAAATTATATGCTGAAAGTGGAGTAAATTTAGAAGCTGGATATGAATCAGTAGAAAGAATTAAAAAACATATTAGCCGTACGAAAAATTTAGGGATGCTTTCAAATATTGGTAGTTTTGGAGCGTGTTTTGATTTAAGTGCATATCAATTTAAAAATCCAGTATTAGTTAGTGGAACGGATGGAGTAGGTACTAAATTAAAATTAGCTTTTGAATTAAATATTCATAATACGATTGGTGAAGATGTCGTTGCAATGTGTGCAAATGATATTTTAGCTCAAGGAGCAATTCCGCTATTCTTTCTAGATTATTTAGCAGTAGGAAAAAATTATCCCGAACAAATTGAAGCCATTGTTGATGGAGTATCAAATGGTTGTGTGAAAGCAGGATGTTCTTTAATTGGAGGAGAAACTGCAGAAATGGCAGGTTTTTATGAAGATGGAGAATATGATATTGCTGGATTCTGTGTAGGGGCGAATGAAAAAGAAAATTTATTTAAGAAGGAAGATACAAAAGCTGGTCAAGTTGTAATTGGAGTGAAATCAAGTGGAGTTCATTCTAATGGATTCTCTTTAGTGAGAAAAATTATTAAAGATGCAAATTTAGATTTAAATGAAACTTTTGAAGATTCTACTTTAGGTAAAACACTATTAACACCTACAAAAATTTATGTTAAAGAAGTTTTAGAACTAATGAAAAAAGTTTCCGTTAAAGGAATTGCTCATATTACAGGAGGAGGATTTTTTGAAAATTTACCTCGTTGTTTAGATAAGGGATTAGGGATGAAAATTTATAAAGAGCGTTATGAGGTTCCGGCTATCTTTAAATATCTACAAGAAAAAGGAAATGTAAGTGAACATGAAATGTACAATGTGTTTAACATGGGAGTAGGACTTGCAATTATTGTAGAAAAAGAAGATGTAGAACATGTGTTGTCTTTAGTTCCAGATAGTTTTGTTTTAGGGGAAGTTGTAGATCAAGAAGGTATTGAAATTCTATGAAGAAAGTAGCTATTTTTGCTTCTGGTACAGGAAGTAATTTTGAAGCAATTTGTGATAGTGAAAATCTAAAATCATTAATTTGTGTTGAATGGTTAATTTGTGATAAGGAAAATGCATTAGTAATTGAGAAAGCGAAAAAAAGAAATATTGATACATTTGTGTTTAATCCTAAATCTTATGAGAATAAACGGGCATATGAAAAAGAAATTTTAGAAATTATAAAAGAGGTCGATTATATTTTTCTAGCAGGATATATGCGTTTAATCACAAAAGAATTTTTAGTAGAATTTTGTAAACCTGTACTTAATTTACATCCAAGTTTATTACCAAAATATAAAGGAAAAGACGCAATTAAGCAAGCTTATGAAAATGGTGAAAAAGAAATTGGAATTAGTATTCATTATGTTAATGAGGAAATGGATGGAGGAGAAGTAATTGCTCAAAGAAGTTTACAAGTAAAAGAAAATGAAACTTTAGCGAGTGTTACAAATCGTATTCATTTATTAGAACATGAATTATATCCAATTGTTATTGAAAAAATTGTGGGAGGAGAAAAATGAGAAGAGCGTTAATTAGTGTCAGTGATAAAGAAAATATCGTATCATTTGCTAAGGGTTTAATTGAAAATGGTTTTGAAATTATTTCAACAGGTGGTACATACCAACATTTAATTTCAAATGAAGTTGCTTGTATTTCGATTGAAGATGTAACACATTTCCCTGAAATTTTAGAAGGTCGTGTAAAGACATTACATCCAAAAATTCATGGCGGTTTACTATCTAAAAGAAGTAACGAATTACATGTGAATCAAGTGAAAGAAAATGAAATTGAATATATTGATTTAGTGTGCGTAAACTTATATCCATTTAAAGAAACAGTAAAAAAAGAAGGTGTAAGTGAAGAGGAGATTATTGAAAATATTGATATTGGTGGTCCTAGTATGTTACGTAGTGCTGCTAAAAATTTTGAAGATGTAATTGTAGTATGTGATAAATTAGATTATGACTTAGTACTATCTCAATTACAAGAATTCAAAGATGTAACTAAAGAGACACGTCGTCGTTTAGCTATAAAGGTATTTAATGAAACTGCAAGCTATGATGCAGCAATTGCTCAATATTTCAACACAAAAGATAATTTAATTCCTCAAAAATTAACATTAAGCTATACATTAGAAGATGAGCTTCGTTACGGAGAAAATCCACATCAAAGTGCTTTACATTATGTAAATGATCAACCAACTTTATATGCATTACAAAATGCAGTTCAATTACATGGTAAAAAAATGAGCTATAATAATTTACAAGATGCAAGTGCGGCATTAGATATTTTAGCTGAATTTGATGAAATTACTTGTGTTGCGATTAAACATAGTAATCCATGTGGTGTAGCAAGTGGAGCTAGTGTTTATGAAGCTTATTTAAAAACTTATGAATCTGATCCTGTTTCTATTTTTGGTGGAATTGTAGCTGTAAATGGTAAAATTGAAGCAGATACAGCATCAAAAATGAGTGAATTATTCTTAGAAATTATTTTAGCTTATGATTATAGTGAAGAAGCGTTAGAAATTTTAACTCGTAAGAAAAACTTGCGAATTTACCGTATCTCAGTAAAACAAGGATTAAATGAAAATCAAATCAAGTCAATTCGTGGTGGAATTTTAATTCAAAATTATGATCAAGAATTAATATCTGAATTAAAAACAGTAACAGAAAAACAATATAGTGCAAGTGAATTAGAAGATGCAT
>JBHALC010000013.1:0-5797 GCA_041827565.1 Erysipelotrichaceae bacterium | reverse complement strand
TTTTCAAAATATTCACTTAATAAATTACAATAAAAATCGAATTTTTCTAAAATATAAGTTTCTAAATTTTTTCGTAAAAATTGGTTTAATTTATTCTCATTTTCAACATAAATTTTATTTTTTTCTATTTTAAATAAATTATTATATTCAATGTCATAATAATTTCCAAAAATGCGAACATGTTTTCCTATTTCATATTTATGAATCGTTTTTTGATAATTAGCCATCATTTGACTAATTTTATCTTCATTTTGATATAAAAAAGATTCAATTAAATCTATACTCATTCCTGTAGGTGCATTAACTTGAATTTTCCCATCTTTAATACGTACATTTAAATATTTTATTTTTTTATAAGTTAATTGATATTGCATTCGATTTTCCTTTCTTATTTATGGTAAAATATCATAGGTGATAAAATGAAAAATAAATTTGAATATTCTGATGATAATAAACGATACCATACTTTAACTTACTATTTCAAAAAAAAATATCAAGAAAAAGTATTTAAAGTTCCATTAAATGCGAGTATGTCCTGTCCTAATCGTGATGGAACAATTGCATTTGGAGGATGTACATTTTGCAGTGAAGCAGGTTCAGGTGATTTTGCTGGAAATCCTAGTGATAATATGCGTACACAATTTGAAAAAGGAAGAGAAATGATGCGTCTAAAATGGCCACATGGTAAATCGATTGCCTATTTTCAAGCATTCAGTAATACTTATGCACCTTTAGAAGAGTTAAAACAGCACTTTGATCCTTTTATGGAATATGATGATGTCATTGAATTAGCTATTGCCACTAGAAGTGATTGCTTAGATGATGAAAAAATTGCATATTTAGATTCACTATGCGATAAAAAAGAAGTATGGCTAGAAATTGGTCTCCAAACAATTTATAATAAAACCAGTGATGAAATTAATCGTGGACATACTCTAGAACAATTCTTAGAAACAATTGAAAAATTAAAACATACACGTCTTAAAATATGTGTTCATATTATGAATTCTTTACCGAATGAAACCGCTGAAATGATGATTAATACTGCTAAATTAGTTGGATTATTACCAATTCATGCAGTTAAAATTCATATGCTTCACCTACTAAGAAGAACACGTATGGGAGCAATGTATCGAAAAAATCCTTTTCCCTTATTAAGTAAAGAAGAATATGTAGAAATTGTAGTAGAACAATTAAAGTATTTCCCTAAGCATTTCATTATTCAAAGATTAACAGGAGATGGTCCTATTTCTACACTGATTGCTCCTGAATGGACAATTAAAAAAGTCTCGGTATTAAACGATATTGATAAAGAGATGGTACGACAAGATTGTTATCAAGGAGATAAATTTAATCCAAACCTAAAAATTGAAGATTTAAATCCGAATAAATAAAAAATTTTTAGGATTTTTCTAATTTATTATCTATAATAAATTAGAAAGGAGAAAAATTATGAACTTTGCAATTTTTGTGGGTAAAATCGTAGAATTACCTCAACTTAAAGAAACAAACAATGGTGTTAAGTTTGCAACAATGACAATTGAAGTAGAGCGAAATTTTCGCAATGTAGATGGCGCATACGAAAAGGACTTAATCCATTTCACTTTATGGCGTGGTATTGCTGAAGAAGCAATCGTAGCTGCTAAAGTCAATGACTACATTGCAGTTAAAGCACGAGTACAATCAAGAAGTTATGAATCAGAGCAAGGAAATATATTCTATAATTACGAATATATTGCTGAAAAAATTAGTTTCTTAAATTAAAAAGCTGTTTTATACAGCTTTTTTTGCATAAACAATAGCTTGTTTAGCATTTTTTAGATAATTTTGAGCATCCAGTAAATCTTGTAAAGTAATTGATTTTAATAAATCAGTTATAAATTGTAGTTCTACTTGATTAATTGCACTACGTCCTGCATATAATCCTAATCTTTCAAATTGGTCATATAAGCGAATCTGAGTACTATATAGCCTTTTCTTCATTTTTTGAAGCATCTCTTCTGTTAAGGAATATGAAGTCAATAATGCTTTTAACTCAACTAAAAATGATTCGTTTTCAACTTCATCATACAATACTAACATACTGTGGTATTCACTAAAATCAACATAGCTACCAAAATAGTCATTTATTTTTTTATCATTTAACCAATTTTGATAATCTGCATTTAATGGAGTTAATACTAAGTTTAATAGTACATTTAAGCTAGACTCCATTTTTTTTCTTACTTTATAATCTGAAATTACTTCTAATTTATATCCTACTAATGTCTTATTTCTTTGAATTTCAACTTGAATTTCATCTACTTCTTTTACAACTGAATCTGGCTCATGATAATTCAATTTTTTAGGTAATTTTTTTGATGGAATTAAAGAAATTGGATGATTTAAAATCCATTTTTTTACTTCTTCAAAAGTAGTAGCACTTACTACCACTACAACTAAATTACTTGGATTATAAAAATAGTCAAAGCAAGTTTTCAAATCTTGTAAAGTCGTATTATTTACAGACTGTTTTGTTCCACCGATATCATAACGAATTGGAGAGTAATGATATAAATTCTCAAAAAGTCTATGGAATATTTTAGTTTCCGGATCACTTTCAATCATACTTAATTCTTCACAAATGATTCCTTTTTCTTTTTCAACGCTAGCCTCATCAATATCTAATGTTGTAACTAAGTCTAATAATAAATTAAATGGTTTTTCTAATTCAGATGAAGTTGAAAAATAATATGCTGTTTCATTAAAAGAAGTAAAAGCATTAACACTAGCTCCAATATTAGCAAAAATTTCTAAATAGTCTTTACCTTTTTTCTCAAACATTTTATGTTCTAAAAAATGCGCAATCCCTAAAGGAAATTGATATTCATAATTTAAATCTTTTGAACCATAGTTAACAATCACTGTTGCAAAAGATTTTACAAAATCTTGTTTTTCAATATGAATTAATTTTAATCCATTTTCAAAATCAAATTGATTAAATTGTTGCATCATTATTCTCCTTCTACATTATATTGATATATTTCTGTAATTTGAGAAATATAATCAATAATTTCTTGTTTTGTTACAGCATGGATTTTTTCAATTCTCTCATTATCATCTAAGAAAATTTGACGCAATTCTTGATTAAATTGTTTTGCCATCTTTCCTTTTAATGTATCATTACTTAATTTTAAACCATGAATAATTGCTTTTTTCGCTTTATCTATTAATTCATCACTAAATTCACCTGATTTCATCAACTCAATCTGATGATAAACTTCTTGAATACACAATTGAACATTCTCTTTACTTACTCCACTATGAATAAATAATAGCGAATCATAATGATAAATTTCTGAAAAAATAACATAACATAATCCTAATTTTTCACGAACATTCCTAAACAATAAGCCATCCATTCCACCTAATATCATATTTGAAACTATACCCACAAAAAACGTTTTTTCATTTTGTAGTTGATTTGTATTAAATACCATATTCACAAAACTTTGATCATTATTTTTTTGAATTACTTCTTTTTTAAATATCGCATTATCATTCAGATAAGAAGCAATTGGCATATTTCCACGATTTTCTATAAAATCTACTGCTTTTAATTCACCTGCAACAAAAACACGAATTACATCTTCTTCTATCATTTTATGATAAGCCTCTTTTACATCTTCCAATGTTAAATTTTCAATGAGTTCTACTTCTCCATAAGGATCAATATTTAAAATAGAATTTGATACACTATTTTTAATTGCTTCTTTCATTGAATAAGATTCTATATCTTCTTTTAATCTTTCTAAACGATAAATATATTTCATTTTCAATTCATTTAATTTTTCTTCTGTAAAATATGGATTATAAATAATTTCTCTTAAAAAATTCAGATATTCTTGAATATTTTCTTCTTGATTCATTGTATATAAATCATGAATAACACTTCCACTAAAACAAATATCATGTAATTGACCCATTACTTTTGAATTTGCTTTTAGCGTTGCACCATACATATCATCTAATTTCATTCTTATTTTTTGTTTTGAATTATAAATTAAAGAAGAATCTACTAAAAAATCTTTTACTAAATTTCGAACACTTAAATCTAAACTTACTTGATTAATGAAGTGGATTTCTACTTCTACACTTCTAAATCGATTATCACTAATTATTTTCATATTACTCCTATCGATGGTTTTTTAATAATTTTTCCATTTCCTTTTTTGCTGTCCTCTCTTTTTCAGTATTGCGCTTATCATATAATGATTTTCCTTTTGCTAATGCAATTTCTAATTTTGCTCTTCCCTTTAACAAGTATAAACTCACAGGAACAATTGTATATCCCTTCAATTTGACTTTATTAGAAAGCTTTTTAATTTCACTTTTATGTAATAATAATTTACGAATACGAGTCTCATCATGATTAAAAATATTACCATGATCATATTTCCCAATATACATTTCCTTAATAAAAGCTTCTCCATCCACAAAAGAAATATAACTATCTTTTAATTGCACACTACCTTTTCGAATCGCTTTAATTTCAGTTCCTTGTAAAACTAAACCTGCTTCATAAAATTCCTCTAAAAAATAATCATGCTTTGCCTTTCTGTTTTGAGCGACGATTTTTTTCATTTACGTTTCCTTTCTCTATTAATTTAAAATCAATCGTCTTAGATAAAGTATCCACATTAATCACTTTTACTTTTACTTTATCCCCGATACGATAATTTTTATATTTACTACTTACTTGTTTTAAAGTCTCATTATACTTAGGATTGCCATTGATTTCTTTTAATCTTACTAATCCTTCAACCGTATTATCTAATTCCACAAATATCCCGAAATTTTGAATTCCTGAAATAATTCCTGTATAAACACTACCAATTTTATTTTTCATATACTCACATTTTTTCAAGTCTTCTACTTCTCGTTCAGCATCAATCGCTTTTCTTTCCTTAATACTTGCTTGTTTTCCAATATCTTGAAGTTTTAATAAATATGCATCCATTTTATTAAACTGTTGTTCAAACAAGAAATAATGCAAACTACGATGTACTACTAAATCCGGATAGCGACGAATTGGTGAAGTAAAATGTAGATAATGATCAAGTGCTAACCCAAAATGTCCTAAACAATTTTCTTCATAATAAGCTTTCTGCATACTTCTTAATAATACTTTAGAAATTAATGGATAACTATCTAATTTTTTTACTTGATTTAATACACTTTGAAGTTGTAATGGGTGAATATTATGAGTATTAATTTTGTTTTTAATTCCTAATACTTTTAAAAACTTAATAAATTCACGAATTTTACCTTCTTCTGGTGCTAAATGAACACGATATAATGCAGGTAAAGATTGATATGTCATAAATTCTGCAACACATTCATTAGCTGAAATCATAAAATTTTCAATTAAACGATGTACTTTATTTCTTTTCACAATTTCAATATCTTTTACTTTTCCTTTTTCATCTACAATTACTTTGGCTTCTTTTGTATCAAAATCAATTGATCCTTGTTTTTTACGAAGATTTAAAATTTGATTCGATAAATTTAATGCCTCTACACACATTGGGTAAATTTCTTCATATTTAGCATACATTTCCATGTTACCATTTAATAATTCATTAATTTCATTATAACTTGTTCGATAATCACTATTAATTACACTTGGATAAATCTCATATTCTACAATTTCTCCATGTTTATCAAACAATATTTCTACTGTTAAAGTATAACGATCTACATTTGCATGTAAACTACATACTCCATTACTTAAATATTGTGGAAGCATTGGTACTAC
>JBHALC010000012.1:0-6175 GCA_041827565.1 Erysipelotrichaceae bacterium | reverse complement strand
TATAAAATCATTATTTAACATTTTAAACAATAGATTTTAAAATATAACATTTTTTTGGTATAATATATATAGAGGTGTATTATGATTTTAACAACAAAAAATATTATTAACGACAAAGATGAGCGTATTCGTCAGAAATCTGTTCCTTTTGAATCACCATATTCAAAAGAAGACCATGATTATGTATTATCATTATACGAGTATGTTAAGAACTCACAAGATGAAGTTTTAAAAGAAAAATATGATTTAAAAGGAGCAGTAGGAATTGCTTCAGTTCAAGTAGGAATATTAAAACGTGCATTTGCAGTTGTAGTAGAAGATGAAGATGGAAAACAGCATGAATATGCATTAATTAACCCTAAAGTAATTTCACATTCAGCTAAATTTTGCTATTTAGAAAGTGGTGAGGGATGTCTATCTGTAGATGAACCACATTTAGGTTATGTTCCTCGTTATTTTAAAATCAAAGTAAGAGCTTATGATTGCATTACAAAAAAAGAAGTAGAAATAAATGCCAAAGGATATTTAGCTGTGGTATTACAACATGAATTAGATCATTTAGATGGGATATTATTCTATGATCGAATCGATAAAAAACATCCATTAAAGCCAATACCAAATGCAATTGAATTATAGAAAGGAGTACCTATGAAAAAAAATGAATCATTAAATTATCCTAAAAAGAATGATACCTTAATCTATGCTTTAGGTGGTCTTGGAGAAGTTGGAAAAAACATGACTTGCTTTGAACATGAAAATGAAATTTTAATTGTGGATTGTGGTGTAATGTTTCCTGACGAGAGTTTACCTGGTGTAGATTATGTTATTCCTGATTTTTCACATTTAGTAAATAATCCTAAAAAGAAAATTTTAGTTATTACACACGGTCACGAAGATCACATTGGAAGTATTCCCTTCTTATTAAAAACTGTTCATATTGATGAATTCTATGCTCCAAGATTTGCAATCGGATTAATTAATAAAAAACTAGATGAACGAAAAATAATTTATACTAAAGGAATTAAAGAAATTAACAACCGTTCTAATGTAACAACAAAACATTTTAATTTAGGATTTTTCAATACAATTCACTCTATTCCTGATTCACTAGGAATCATTATTAACACACCAAATGGTCGTGTAGTACATACTGGAGATTTTAAATTTGATTTAACTCCAGTTGGAGAAAATTCTGATTACCAAATTATGTCTTTTATCGGACAAGTTGGAGTTGATTTACTTTTAAGTGATTCAACTAATTCTGAAGTTAGTGGATTCTCTACATCTGAAAAAAATGTAGCTAGACAAATCCAAACGATTATGAAAAAAACAAAAGGACGATTAATCGTTGCAACTTTTGCTTCTAATGTTCACCGTGTTGGTCAAATTTTAGAAGCTGCGGTAGCAAACGGAAGAAAAGTCGTTGTCTTTGGTAGATCAATGGAAAATGTAGTAGACATTTCTCGTAAATTAAAAACAATTAATATTAATGAAAATAATTTTTTACGTCCTCAAGACATTCATACTTATGCTGATGAAAATGTATGTATTGTGTGTACTGGTTCACAAGGTGAACCACTAGCTGCACTTTCTCGTATTGCAAGTGGTACTCATAGATTTATTCGATTAAAGTCAACAGATACAATTGTATTCTCATCATCACCAATTCCTGGTAATGATGCTAGTGTAAATAATGTTGTAAATAAATTATTTAGATCTGGGGCGAACGTCCTAACAAAATCTGTCTTTACAGACTTACATACAACTGGACACGCTTCTCAAGATGAACAAAAATTAATGCTGCAATTAATTAAACCGAAATACTTTATGCCTGTTCACGGTGAATATCGTATGTTAAAAACACATGCTAATACTGGTATTTCAACTGGAATTGATCCGAAAAATGTAATTATTGCCGGAAATGGTGATGTTATTATTTTAAGAAACCATGTTGCATTTAGAAGTGATTATAAAGTTAGTGGTGAAGATATTTATATCGATGGTAATGATACAACAGGAATTGCAACTTCTGTTTTAAAAGACCGTATGATTTTAGGTGAAAGTGGATTAGTTAGTGTTGTAGTTGCCATTGATTCTCGTACAAATGAAATTATCGGTAGACCAGTTATTGTTTCAAGAGGATTCGTATTTATTAAAGATAGTCAAACTTTAATTAAAGAAGCTGAATCCATTGTCTTTGAAACACTAAAACGAACAATGATGAAAAAAACAACTTTCTTAGAAATTAAAAATAGTATAAAACACTCCCTTGAAGGATTTTTATATAAAGAAACTCAACGAAGTCCAATTGTAATTCCAGTAATATTAAATTCTGTTGCAGCAATGAAGCAAATCAAACAAATGCAAGAAAATAAATCGAAAAAATATGAAAAAAATAAAAAATAATTTAAAAATTATATTATTAGCTTTATTAATTAGCATTATTGGTTTCTTTGTCTATGAGATTTTCTTTTCCATGGAAAATCTTGTTGTAAAACAAGTTACAATTGAAAAAGAAAATATCCCACAAGAACTAAGCAATTTAAAAATTGGAGTAATTTCTGATATTAAATATCAAAAATTTATGGATAAAGAACGCCTTTCTAAAATGATTGACACAATTAATAAAGAAAATATTGACGTATTACTTTTCTTGGGTGACTTATTTCATGAGAATTTAACTGAAAGTACAGAGATATCTACACTAACTGAACTTCTTTCTAAACTTAATGCTAAAAAGGGTAAATTTTATGTATTAGGAGATCAAGATAATCCAGAATTAGTAGGTAAAGTTCTTTTAGATGCCAATTTTGAATCATTAGATAATAAATCAACAAAATTATATTTTAATAATCAGTTTATTCAATTAATTGGAATTGATATTAATAACAATCAAAATATTTATGAAACGATTTCAAAAGATGAATTCTCTTTAGTTATGACACATTATCCTGAAATTGCCGATACAATACCTGAATCAATTGATTTAGTTATCGCTGGACATACACTTGGAAAACAAATTAATATTCCTATTTTTTCTTCATTTGAAAAAATAGAACATAGTTCTAATTATATTTTAGGAGAATATGACTTAAAAAATAATTCTAAACTATATGTAAATGGTGGACTTGGAACAGTAAATAATGATATTAGACTGTTTTCACCACCTGAATTAACAATTATTAAATTAAAAAAAGCTGGAAATTAAAAATTTCCAACTTTTTATTTTATCTCTTTTTTAATTCAGCTAAAATTTCTTTTAAAGTTTCTAATTTTTCATCAACTTCAACTACAGCAACTGCAGCAGATTCTTCTTTTTCTTCTTTCGCTCTTAATTTATTTGCAGTGTTATATGCTTTTAAAGCAACAAAGATTGCTAATGCTTTAATGATAAAGTCAATTAAAACATTAATAAATGCTCCAATTTGAACTACTCCTAATGTAATAGAAGCTAAACTATATTGTCCTGCGATTGCACCAATAATTGGATTAATAATGTGATTTACAAATCCTGTAACTACTGCACCAAATGCAGCTCCCATTACTACTGCTACCGCTAAATCAAAGATATTTCCTTTAAAAGCGAATTCCTTGAATTCTGTAAAAAATTTCTTCATAATATCCTCCTATTGTTTTTATGCGATAAAACGTTTTGCAAATGATTCTAATTCTAATAAGAAATCATTATCTGGATTTTCTAATACAATTTGACCTTTTTCAAATAAATGCGCTCCAGCTTCAATCACTTGATTTTCCCAAGCTTGCATCCATTCTCCATCACCCCAACCGTATGATCCAAATAAAGCAACATTCTTACCACTTAGACTATTTACTACTTCACTAAAAAATGGTCCAAATTCTGTATCATCTAGTTCTTCTTCTCCACATGCCGGGCAGCCCAAAGCTAAATGAGTGTACTCATCAATTGTGGATATATCAAATTCAGATACTTGAAATAACTCTGCATTAATTGCTTCTGCAAAAGTTTCTGCCATCGTTTGTGTGTTTCCAGTACTTGTCCAATAGATTACTGCTGTTTTACCCATAAAAACCTCCTTGAAATTTCATGTATATCATATCATAATAAGTAGAACTAATTCAATTTATACGATTATTTCGTAATTAAAATTCCATATCCTTTCATTATCGATTCTCCATCTTTATATGTGATACTTCCATCTATTTCTATTTTATCTAATACTTCATTTGTTGGTAGTTTAATTTCTTTTTCACTTAAATTAATATATACTTTTACATCTTTATAATCAAGTGCAAATATTTCTTTATCATTTAAGGTAATCACATCTGCATCTTTTAGCTTTTTAATATATTTATGTTTTAAAGTTAGGACTTGACGGTAAAAATGATATAATGACTTATCATTTTCCACTGCACTCTTTCCTGTTTCAGTATGACTAGATTTATAATCAGCATTTTTAGGGGAATTTGCATCATTGCTTTCACCCCATGTAAAAGCTAATCGCTTATTCTCATCTTTTCCACTACCTTTCATTCCAATTTCTTCACCATAATAAATAAATGGAATTCCTGGGGATAATAGATAAATACTTGCTGCTAATTTTTTTTGATTATCATCACTTAAATAACCAGCACTACGAGCTTGATCATGATTTGTTAGAAATAAACTATTTATTGCTTTAGGATTAATTTTATAAATTTCATTTGTATAATCAACCAATTCTTCAGCTAATTTTTGTCCATTTTCATCAAATACATTACTAATGATTGTTCCATTTCTTTCTGAAGATTTAAAATCAAATAATGAATCGATTCCACTCTTATAATTACTTAATACTGTTAATGGATCACTCCAAACCTCTCCTACTACAAAAGCATTCGGATTTTTTTCTTTTACGGTTTGCATCAACCAAGCAGTAAATTCATTTGATTTTTCTAAGCTATTATCATAATGTCCTACTGCATCTAATCTAAATCCTGCAACACCCATATCTAAATAAAAATCTGTAATTTTTTTAATTTCATTCCTTAACTTTTGATTATTTAAATTTAAATCTGGCATACCCTCCCAAAACTTAGCTTCATAATATGCATTCGCATTTATCTGAGCATACCCAGGTTTTTTTTCACTTGAAAAATTATAAAAATCACAGTAATCACTTATATCACAACTTTGAGATAAGTAGTCTTTTTTAGCTTCTAAAAACCATGGATGAGAATCAGAAGAGTGATTTAACACTAAATCTAAAATAATCTTTACATTTCTTTTTTTTCCTTCATTTACTAATTCTTTTAAATCTTCTATTGTCCCAAAAGAAGAGTCTACTTCCATATAATGATCTACATCATACTTATGATACGACTCACTAGGATGAATTGGTGTTAACCATATCCCTGTAACGCCTAAAGTATCTAAGTAATCTAATTTAGATATTATACCTTTTAAATCACCTATTCCATCTTGATTTGAATCTGCATATGAACCAACAAAAATTTGGTAATATGCTTCACTATTTTTCTCTATTTTTTCTATTTTTTCAACTTTGTCTACTTTAGTACAACTCACAATTAAAATCATACTTAGTAGTAAACTTAATATTTTTTTCATTTTTACACCTCATTAGTAAAAAAGGAGTGTTTACTCCTGTTAAAAGACAATTTTATATTCTGCTACCACTTCACTTACAGGTCTAGCATCTTCGATTTGTTGGATAATTCTTCCTAACATTCTTCCTACTGATAAAACAGTAATTTTATCTAGCATTTTTTCTTCAGGTAATTCAATTGTATTTGTGCACACAAATTCTACAATACGAGAATTTTTAATTCTTTCAATTGCAGGACCAGATAATACTCCATGTGTACATGCTGTATATACTGCCGTAGCTCCCTTATCATATAATAAATCAATTCCAGCAACTAATGTTCCAGCTGTATCTACAATATCATCAATAATAATTGCTGTTTTTCCATTTACATCCCCAATTACATTCATTGCTTCTGCAACATTTGGTTTTGTTCTTCTTTTATCAATAATAGCAATTGGACACTGTAAAATTTCGGCTAATTTACGAGCGCGATTTGCTCCACCATGGTCTGGTGATACAACCACCATTTCTGGTAAATTTTTCTCAATAAAGTATTTCCCAATAATTCCAATTGCAGTAATATCATCTGCTGGAATATCAAAGAATCC
>JBHALC010000011.1:0-3068 GCA_041827565.1 Erysipelotrichaceae bacterium | reverse complement strand
TGTAAAGCAGCCATAATCTTTTTAAAGTTCATTCTTTCTTCCCCTCTA
Organism: Erysipelotrichaceae bacterium; assembly: GCA_041827565.1. Classification (GTDB taxonomy): domain Bacteria; phylum Bacillota_I; class Bacilli_A; order Erysipelotrichales; family Erysipelotrichaceae; genus CAMCRE01. The sequence continues at coordinate 3,020 of JBHALC010000011.1, read as the reverse complement.
TACTTTAACTGCATGTGAAATATATTCAATATTATCTATTGAAATTTTTGTGTTCTTTTTAACACCTTTAACAAAGTGTTCAATTGATAAAATTCCTTCATCATCTTTACTTAATAATGTTCCTAAAACTTCATCAATTCCTTTCTCAGGATTACTTAATTTTACATAATTGTATTTTCCAATTGCTGCTTGTAATTCTTCTTCACTACGAATTTCTCTTTCTGCTCCAGCAGAACAAACTTCTAAATAATAGTCTTCTTCAATACAATCTAATTCATCTAAAATATTTGAAATTTCATTTGAAATTTCACTACATAAATCTAAATCAACAGGACTAGAATCACGATTAATCTGAATTTCTAAAATATACATTCCATCTCTAGTCACAAAATTCATATCATATAATGTAATGTCTTCATTAAATAAGTATTGAATTCTTTCCTTTATTTTTTCGATTCTCGTCATTGTTCCTCCTTTCATATAATAGAAAGCGTGGGGTAAACCACGCTTTTCTTGCTTTATTTGACATCATTATTGTATCATAATCTTTATTTATATACAATTCTAATGTTCTATTTTTTCTTTCTTACTGCTTCAATAATATTAATTAAAAAGAATAATAAAAATACAACTACAACTATACCTAAAAAGATATTAATATAAAATAATTGAATACTTGTAATAATCAACAATACAATAAATAAGATAAAAACACTCGCTACAAATAATCGTAATAAAAACGGTCTTTTAGGATTATTTAATGTTTCAACTAAAAAGCCTAATACAAATTCCCCTAACAACTCAATTATGAAACTCATCGATGTTTACTCCCTCATTTTAATGTTCTACAATTTGATTTAATTTAAATCCATTATCATATTCTAATTCTACAATTGCACAATTACTTAATACTTCATAATTTTTATTTTCAATCAGTGTTAGAAAACGACGAATTGCAGTACCATGACTTACAATTAAAACGGTTTGATTATTATGATTTTTGGCAATCGATTCTATCGCATTATGAATACGATTTGTGAACTCATCTAAATCTTCTCCTCCATACTTTACAAAATAATCCCCATAAGGATAAGTTGGATTATTTTCACAAGTCGTAGCTTCTTTTGTCCCTAAATAAATTTCTTTTAAATTTTTTAATTTAGTATATGGCAAATCTGTAATAATTTCAGTTGTATCAATTGCCCTCTCACTACTTGAAGTATAAACTACATCTAAATGAAATTGATCTAAATATTTTTTGGCTAATTTTGCTTGATTTTTACCATTCTCTGTTAATGGAGAATCACATTGACCTTGATTTAATTCCAATACATTAAATAGTGTTTCTCCATGTCTTACTAAATAAATTTTAGTCATTATCTTCTACCAAATGGGAATTTTGAACCCATCATATTAGGCATTTTAGGCATTTTTCCACTTTTTTGCATATTCATCATTTGTTTCATCATATTTTTAGTTTGTTCAAATTGAGTTAATAATTTATTAACATCACTAACTTGAGTTCCACTACCTTTAGCAATACGAATTTTTCTTCCACCTTTTAATATTTTTGGATTTTGTCTTTCTTCTGGTGTCATACTTAAAATAATTGCTTCATTTTTCTTCATTTTTTTCTCAGCATCATTTGAATTAATTTGATTTGCCATTGAACTCATACCTGGAATCATTTTTAAAATACTTGCCATTGATCCCATTTTTTTCATTTGTTTGAATTGTTCTAACATATCTTCTAAGTTGAACTCTCCACTCATTAATCGTTTTGCACCTTTTTCACTAGCTTTAATGTCCATTTTGTCTTGTGCTTGTTCAATTAATGTTAAGATATCCCCCATATCTAAAATACGAGAAGCCATACGATCAGGATAGAACACATCTAAATCTTCCATTTTTTCTCCTAATCCGGCAAATTTAACTGGAACTTTAGCAACACTTGCTACAGAAAGAACTCCCCCTCCACGAGCATCCCCATCTAATTTAGTTACAACTAATCCACTAATTGCTAATCGTTCATTAAATTCTTTAGCCACATTTACGATATTTTGACCACTCATTGCATCAACCGTTAATAAAATATCATCTGGATTAATTAATGCTTTTAATTCAACTAATTCATTCATTAATAGTTCATCAATTTCTAAACGACCAGCCGTATCAAAAATAACCGTGTCAAATTCTTTATATTTTGCATATTCTAAAGCTTCTTTTGCTACTTCTATTGCAGTTGAATTTTCTTTTGCAAACACTTCAACCCCAATTTGCTGTCCTAGTGTTTGAAGTTGTTTTACTGCAGCAGCACGAACTAAATCACACGCTACTAATAAAGGTTTTTTTGCTTGTTTTCTTTTAATTAAATTTGCAATTTTTCCAATTGAAGTTGTTTTACCACTTCCCTGTAATCCAACTATCATTACAAAAGTTTGACCATGCTTTTTATAATTTAATCCTACTTCTTTTTCTCCAAGTAATTTAACCATTTCATCATGAACAATTTTTACAACCATTTGTCCTGGATTTAATGATTGATATACTTCTAATCCAATTGCTTTTTCTTTAATATCTTCAATAAATTGTTTTGCAACTCTAAAATTTACATCAGCCTCTAATAACGACATACGAACTTCTTTTAGCATTTCATTCATATTAGCTTCTGTTAATTTACCTTTACCAGAAATCGTTTTAAATGCTTTATTTAATCGTTGTGTTAAACTTTCAAATGCCATCTAATCTTTCTCCTTTTTCACATAAACATTCACAACAAATGAGAATGTAACTACTAATTTATCAATTTTTTCTAATTTTTCTTTATCTTTTTGACTTGTTTTAAAATAATATGGTGTCATTTTAAACAACATTTGTAATTCTTCTTGATTTAACTCTTTTTTATCTTGTAAATTAATACGGTCAATTTTTTCAAAATAAGAATTACTATTTTCTTCTTCCTCATTTAAATAAGCTTCATCATAAATTGCTTTTTTAAATTCAATTAAATGATTTTGATC
>JBHALC010000010.1:0-4877 GCA_041827565.1 Erysipelotrichaceae bacterium | reverse complement strand
TTTTTTGCAGTGGTGCAAGTGATGGCTTAAACTTTGTGGCAAAAAGTTATGGTAGTATGATTTTAAATGAAGAAGATGTTATTTTAACTACTAAATTAGAACATGCTTCAAATTTACTTCCATGGTTTCAAATTGCAAAAGAAAAAAATGCAAAGATTGAGTATATTGAATTAGAAAATGGAAGAATTAAAAATATTGAAAAGCAACTACATTCTAAAGTAAAAGTAATAGTGATTACACATATTTCAAATGTATTTGGATATATTAACGATATTGAATTTATTTGTAGAATAGCTCATAGTAAAGGAATAAAAGTAATTGTGGATGGAGCGCAAAGTGTTGCTCATATTCCAATTGATGTAAAAAAATTAAATTGTGATTTCTTTGTATTTTCTGGTCATAAGATGTTAGGGCCAACAGGAATTGGGGTTATTTATGGTAAGAAGCAAGAATTAAAAAAATGTCTACCTATTAAAATTGGTGGTGGAAGTAATGCTCGATATGATGAAATTGGAAATATTGAATTGAAATCCATTCCGTATTGTTTTGAGTGTGGAACACCAGCTATTGAAGCGAATTATGGATTAGCAAAAGCAATAGAGTATTTACAATCTATTTCACTTGAAAAAATTCATCAATATGAATTAGAGTTAAAGAATTATCTTATTACTAAGTTAAAACAATATCCACATATTGAAATTTACAATGAGGATTGTGATGTAGGGATTATTAGTTTAAATATTAAGGGAATATTTGCACAGGATGTCGCAAGTTATCTTAATAGTAAAAACATTGCAGTTCGTAGTGGGCAGCATTGTGCAAAATTAACACCGCAATTAAATAATATTTATGCTAGTGTTAGAATTAGCTTATATTTTTATAATACTTTTGAGGAATTAGATATTTTAGTTCAATTACTTTCAAATATTAAATTAGAAGATACAATTGATATTTTTTTAGGAGAATAAAATGAAAAAAGATCCTAGTTTATTAAGAGCGATTATTATGGATCATTATGAATATCCAAGAAATAAATCGCTAGTGGATAATGCAGAATATAAAGAAAAGCATATGTCTAGTGTATCATGTATTGATGATATAAAAGTACAATTAAAAGTAAAAAATAATATAATTGAAGATATTCGTTTTGATGGTGTAGGATGTACGATTTCTACTGCAGCTACATCAATCATGGTTGATTTATTGATGAATAAATCAGTTGAAGAAGCAAAATATATTATTACTCAATATATGAATATGATTAAGCAAATTCCTTATGATGAAGAAGTGTTACAAGAAGCAATTTGTATGGAGGGGGTTGGAAAACAAGCAAACCGTATAAATTGTGCTACACTTGGTGTAGCTGGAATTGAAAGCATCATTAAGGAATTAGAGGAGGAAGAATGGAAAGAGAAATAGCTGTAAATGAAGAATATCAATATGGATTTCACGATCGGGATGTTAGTGTATATAAAACTCCAAAAGGATTAAATGAAGAAATTATTAAAGAAATTTCAAAAATAAAAGAAGAACCAGAATGGATGTTAAATTATCGTTTAGAGTCTTATCGTCATTTTTTAAATCAAGAAATGCCACAATTTGGACCAGATTTATCATTTATGAATTTTGATGATTATACTTATTATATAAAACCAAGTGATCGTCAAGAAACTTCTTGGGATGATGTTCCTGAAACAATTAAAGAAACATTTGCTAAATTAGGTATTCCAGAAGCAGAAGCAAAGTATTTATCAGGAGTTTCAACGCAATATGAATCGGAAGTAGTATATCATTCGATGTTGAAAGAAGTTGAAGAAAAAGGAATTGTATTTTTAGATACAGATTCAGCATTAAAACAATACCCAGAATTATTTAAACAATATTTTGGAACAGTTGTAAAAAATGATGACAACAAATTCGCTTCTTTAAATAGTGCAGTTTGGTCAGGAGGTTCATTTATTTATGTACCAAAAGGAGTAAGTTTAGATAAACCATTACAATCGTATTTTAGAATTAACTCCGAACAAATGGGACAATTTGAAAGAACATTGATTATTGTTGACGAGGGAGCAGAAGTACATTATGTTGAAGGATGTACAGCACCAATTTATTCAAAAGATTCACTACATGCGGCAGTAGTTGAGATTGTAGTGCTTAAAGATGCGAAATGTCGCTATACTACAATTCAAAATTGGTCTAACAATATCTTAAATTTAGTAACAAAGCGTGCTAGTGTATATCAAAATGGTAAAATGGAATGGATTGATGGAAACATTGGATCAATGATAACAATGAAATATCCAGCATGTGTGTTACATGAAGAAGGTGCAAGTGCATTAACGATTTCAATTGCAGTTGCACAAAAAGGACAAATTTTAGATGCAGGAGCTAAAATGATTCATTTAGCTAAAAACACATTTAGTAACATTATTAGTAAGTCTATTGCTAGAAATGGTGGTAAGGTAAACTATCGTGGAAAAGTGTATCATGGAGAAATGGCTGAAAAAGCAAAATCTAAAATTGAATGTGATACATTATTATTAGATCCAATTTCTACTAGTGATACGATTCCACATAATATTTCTAAAGTGATGTCTTCTCAAATAGAGCATGAAGCTACGGTTTCAAAAATATCAGAAGAACAAATTTACTATTTAATGTCTAGAGGATTAAGTGAGGAACAAGCTACCGAAATGATTGTTCTTGGTTTCTTAGAACCATTTACAAGAGAATTACCAATGGAGTATGCAGTAGAATTAAATCAATTAATTAAAATGGATATGGAAGGATCCGTAGGATAAAAAAAGGTTCGATTAAAAAATCGAATCTTTTTAAATACTAGATTTCCATTTAAGTTTAGTAAGTGTAAACAATAAAATTAATGCAGTCATATAATTAGAGAACAAATTCCCATAAAATACAGAGTATAAGCCAAAATGTTGTTCAAAAATTAAGATAAAAATGTAACGGAATAACCAGATTCTTAGTACACCTGAATAAAGTGGTAACCTTGTTTTACCCAATGCAACATAAGTTCCTTGAATAACCATGACAATTCCAAATGCAAATACAGAGTAAATATAGATATTTAAAGCATCATTGGCAATAAAAAGCACATCTTCTTTTCGAGTAAATAATATAGTTAAAAAAGATGAAGTTGAAACAACAAGTGTTACACTGATAATCGAAATAATAGAAGTTAAAATAATTCCATTTTTTAAAATCTTTTTACTTCGTTCAATATTATTTGCCCCAATATTCATTGAAATCATTGTGGTAATGACAGACCCAATTGTTGAAGGTAAAATAAAACTTAAATTTGTAATGTTATTAGCGATTCCTAGACCGTTGATAGCAATTGCTCCATATTTTTGAACTTCAAGATTAATTAGGAAGAAACCTAGACTTACCATTAAACTATTAAGCATAGCAGGAATAGAAATTTTAAAGATAGATTTATAAATTGAAAAATCAATTTTAAAATCTTTAAGATCTAATTTAAATTCGCTTTTTTTGAAAAATAAGTCATAAATAATCCAAAAAGAAAGTAAGAATTCAGAAAAGAAAGTTGCCATAATGGCACCCAGTATATCTAATCTTAATAAGTAAATAAAAATAAAGTTAAATATTATTTTTAGTGTTAACATAATGATTGCACGAATAAATGCGTCTTCAGGTTTTCCAATTGCGTTTTTAATTGCAATATAAATTGAATCTAAGAAAATAAAAGGAAATACAATCGAGTGTAAAGTTAGATACTGAAACACATTTGAGGCTATTTCAGAAGTAACATTTGAAGAGATGGGAACTGCAACGATAATAATAATCGGAATTGCAATAATAGATAAAAACAGCGCAGTAAAGATAAACTGAAGCATCATTTTTTTTGTTTCTGAGTGCTGTTTTTTTCCTTGCAATTGACCAATCATTGCCATTGCTGCAACAGATAAACCTTGTGCTAAAGCAATTACAGCATTAAGAGGTGATTGAGAATATGAAATTGCACTTGCAACATTTGTTCCACTGATATTATTCACAAATAACGCATCTGTAATAGGCATGACAACTTGAATGATCCCCATTAAAACGGTTGGTAATGCTAAAAATAATAGCGTTCTAAAAATATTTCCGTTTAAAATCATGTCGATTCTTTGAGAATCCGATAGTCTTTTTTTAAACATAATCATCCTTCTTTCGAACTAATATTATACACCCATTTCATTCAAAAAACAAACGATATAAATTGGTTTAAACGAAAAATAAACAGTTTTTTTTGATTGAATATAAGTATATCAAAATTGAAAAAAACGTTAGATTATAATTACTTCTAATAAAAGGAGTATAGTTTATGAGTTATATTATATTAGCAACAAAAAGTGTACCTACTGCATTAAATGAAATTGTAAGTAATGCACCTCAAGACTTAGTAGAATTTTTACAACAAACTAAAGTAGTCCATTTAGCGAAAAATGACTTAATGTGTCGAAAAGGGTTTTATAGTGAAGTTGTGATTACAGATTATCAAAGTTGTGAATTTAATTTTTTTAGTAAGCAATCTATTATTTATCCACATCGTGTTTTTATTTTAAGAGGTAAGCCAGTTCATGTAATTCCTAAAAATGTAATTGGTTTTTTTGAAAATGCGAATCAACTAAAAGAAAATTTGATAGGATATGTACAATATCTAAATTTAAGCAAAAAATTTATTTTAAATCATCAAAAAAGTATATTTTTATCTGATATTATTTGTGTTGAGGTTAAGCATCGCAAATTATTAATTACAACTGTAGAAAAAACATATAATTTGGGATATAGGACATTAAAAAGTTTTATGTTACAGGCGAATAGCCATTTTTTCTGTGTAAATCGTTCTATAA
>JBHALC010000009.1:0-24617 GCA_041827565.1 Erysipelotrichaceae bacterium | reverse complement strand
TATTATTTAACTTAATGGGAGGAACATTTACATTAAGTGGTATTGCTGCTCTAGTATTAGGGGTAGGGATGACAGTAGATGCGAGTGTTATTTCATTTGAGAGAATTAAAGATAGTTTATATGCAGGAAGAAATGTAAAAACTGCAGTACAAGAAGGAAATAAACGAGCTTTCACAACAATTTTTGACTCTCAAGTTACAACGTTTATTGCTGCAATTATCTTATTCTTCTTAGGACAAGGATCAATTAAAGGTTTTGCAACAATGCTAATGATGACAGTTGTAGGTACATTCTTAATTAATGTTGTTTTAGTTAAATTCTTATTAAATCAATTAGTAAAATCAAATTATTTAGATGATAAAAAACACTGGTTTGGTATTAAACCAGAACATATTCCAAACCTTGCAAAAGGAGAAGGACAAGTTTATTTTGGACGCTTTACAAAAATTGATTTTGTGAAGATGGGAAGAAAAGTAGTATTAGGTTCAGTTTTAGTATTTGTATTAGGAATTGGAAGTGCAATCTTTAATAATAAACCATTAAATTTAGGAATTGACTTTACAAGTGGAAGTAAAATCACAATTCAATCTGAAAGTGCAATTCAAGAAAATGATGTTAAAAATATCTTTACTGAAAACGGATATACACCTAGTCAAATTCGTTTTGAAGGAGATGGAAATAAAATTGTAACAGCTACATTTAATGAGGCAATTGATCAAGATAAATTAGCTTCAATTAAAACAGCAATTAAAGCAAAATATAATACAGAGGCAAATGATAGTATTGTATCACCAAAAATTGGACAAGAATTAGTTCGTTCAGCTATTTTAATCTCAGCAATTGCATGGATTGCAATTTTGATTTATATTTCATTTAGATTTAAATGGGATTATGCAATTAGTGGATTGGCTGCTTTAGTACACGACGTTTTATTCTTAATCGCGGTATTCGCAATTGTTCGTTTTGAAGTAAATACTGAATTTATTGCAGTAACTTTATCAATTATTGGATATTCAATTGACGATACAATTGTTATTTTTGATAGAATTAGGGAAAATGTAAATAAATTTACTCGTGATATTAAGAAAGATGAATACAAAAAAATTGTAAATGATGCATTACAACAAGTAACAATGCGTTCACTAATCAATACATTTACTACAATTTTACCATTATTCTTCTTATTAGGATTAGGTGCACCAGAGGTATTTGTGTTTAACTTTGCGATGTTAGTGGGATTAATTGCAGGAGCATATTCTTCAATCTTTATTGCTGCTCAATTATGGCTATGGATTCGTATGAAATACACACCAAAACTGCATAAACACAAAAAAGTTAGAAAACAAATTGATTCAGTACAAGAAATGATTATTACTGGAATCAATGATTAAGGGAGAAAAATATGAAAAAATTATTAGGGGTACTTTTAGTTGGATTATTATTTATTAGTGGATGTAGCGAACTAAATAAAACCGTTGTACCAATATCTAACACAAAATCTACAATGGAAGTAAAAGATACACCATTAAAAATTGAAAAACCTGATGGATATTCAGTTCCAAGTGAAAAACCTGAAGATGCAGGTGATGTTAAGTTAATGCTAAAAAAAGATAGTGTTGATGCTGCATTTGGAATTTGGGCAGTAGAATTAACTGAAGCGATTGATTTAAAAGAACATACAAATAAAATGGCTCAATTTGAGTTTGAACAAATGAAAATTGGATCAAAAGAAGTATATCGTGGACATACAGTAGAAGAAGATGGAATTATTTATTTATATTTATTTGATTTTGAAGGATATAGAATTATTTTATCTGCTTCAACAGTAGAAAAAGATGTAGAAGCTTTTAAAGCAGTTGTTGAAAAAGTAATTGAATCATTACATAAATAGGGAATCGAAAACGATTCCTTTTTTTACTTTTCAATCTGCTAAAAATGTGGTATACTTAAAGAAATTTAGGAGTTAATATGAATAGTTTAGTTAAGAAAATATTAAATTATATACAATTAGAAGAAAAATATATAAATCAATTATCATTAGAAAGAGAATTATCTAATTTTCAAGATGCAAATGGAATACATGAGTTTTGTGCTCGTATACTACAAGCCAAGCAAAATAACGAAAAAGTATTTGTGGGTGGAGATTATGATGCTGATGGGATTTGTGCAACTGCAATTATGATTGATACATTACGAAGTTTAGGAATTCAATGTGGATATTATATTCCGAATCGTATTAAAGAAGGTTATGGGTTACATGTTGCAACAGTAGAAAAAGTAGCAGAAAAAAATTATGGATTAATTATTACAGTAGATAATGGTGTTAAATCAATTGAGGCTATTAATCGTGCATTAGAATTAGGAGTAGATGTTATTGTAAGTGATCATCATACTTATGAAGAAGAATTACCTTGTTTATTATTGCACTCTTTTAATATGGGAGAAGAATATCAATTTTTATCTGGAGCTGGGATTGCTTTAGCTGTGGCACGAGTTTTAGGTGTTGAGAAAAAAGAGCATGTGGTATTAGCAGGAATTGCATTATTAGCAGATATGATGAAAGTTTGGAATGAGAATCGCATTATTATTAAAGAAGCAATTACTTATTTAAATCAGGGATATGTAAAAGCAATACAGAAATTTAAGTCTAAATATGATCAGTGGAATGAAACGACATTATCATTTAATTTAATTCCAAAATTAAATGCAGCTGGTAGATTATCAGAATTAATTGATATTAATAAAATTGTAGAATTATTAATTAGTGATGATGATAACTTTATTAATGAGTATGTAGAAAAATTAGAAAAAATCAATTTAATTCGCAAAAATAAGAGCAATGAAATGATTTTAGAAGCGAATCAAATGATTAAAGAATATGCATTTCCTGTTATTCATAGTGAGAACTTTCATGAAGGAATGGTTGGGATTGTTGCTGGTAAAATTGTGAATGATTATAAAAGACCAGTAATTGTATTTTCTAAAAAAGAGAATACTTTAAAAGGGAGTGCTCGTAGTGTTCCTGGATTAAATTTAGTTGATTTTTTTGAAGATTTTAAACATCATTTCTTACAGTTTGGTGGTCATGATGGAGCAGCAGGAATTTTAATTGAAGAAGATAAATTAGATTTATTATATCGTTTTGTGAATAGTAAAGAAATACCTGAAGTAAAAAAGGAAATTTTAAAAATTGATTTAGAAGATTTAACTTTGGATAATGTGAAAGAATTAGAGTCATTAAGACCTTATGGAGCAGGATTTAGAATTCCAATGATGGAAATTGATAAATTTGAGATTATTTCTAGTGTTAAACTTGGATTAAAGCCACATTATAAAATTGTAATAAGTGATGATATTGAGATTTTATATTTTAATCAAAATAACTTTATTATTGAGGATATTCATACAATTTGTTTTAATCAAATCGCAATAAAAAAAGAAAAACAAAGAGAAAAAATTTCAATTATCGCTTCTTGTTAGTGTTTAGATACAATTATCATTAAAAATATGGTAAAATAATAGTGATTTTTTAGGAGGAAGAAATATGGATTACAAAAAACATATTGCAAGTATAATGGATTTTCCTAAGCCAGGAATTTTATTTAGAGATATTACACCATTAATGGCAAATGGTGAAGTGTTTAAAGCAGCTTGTGATGAAATGGCTGAGTTTGCAAGAAGCGTAAATGCAGAAGTAGTAGTAGGACCTGAATCAAGAGGGTTTATTTTTGGTTGTCCTGTAGCAACAGAATTAGGAATTGGATTTGTTCCAGTGAGAAAACCAGGAAAATTACCAAGAGAAACAGAAAGTATTCAATATGATTTAGAATATGGTTCAAATGAATTACACATGCATAAAGATGGAATTACACCAAAACAAAAAGTATTAATTGTAGATGATTTATTAGCTACTGGTGGAACAGTAGATGCTACAATTAAAATGATTGAAAAAATGGGTGGAGAAGTAGTAGGTTGTGTGTTCTTAATTGAATTAGAAGACTTAAAAGGAAGAGATTTAATTAAGGGATACAATGTTAAAACATTGATTAAATATTAAAAGGGGAGACCCTTTTTCTTAGTATCTGAAAGGAGGAAGAATGATGGTTAATAAAACAATCCAAAATTTTGATGAATTGATTACAGAAGTAAAAACATATATTGTAAAAGAGGAAAATCTAAATATTATTCGTAATGCATATCAATTCGCTCAAGAAAAACATGCGAATCAATTTAGAAAAAGTGGAGAACCTTATATTGTTCATATTCTTCAAGTAGGATATATTTTAGCTCAATTGAAAACAGGACCTAAAACGATTGCAGCAGGTTTACTACATGATGTAATTGAAGACTGTGATGTAACGAAAGAAGAATTTGTTGAACGATTTGGAGAAGAAATTTATACTTTAGTAGAAAGTGTTACTAAAATTGGAAATTTAAAGTTTAGTGATGAAAAAGAATATCAAGCACATAATCACCGCAAAATTATGATTGCGATGGCTAAAGATATTCGTGTAATTTTAATTAAGCTAGTAGATCGATTACATAATATGCGAACACTACAGTTTATGAGTGAAGAAAAACAGAAAAAGATTGCATCAGAAACGTTAGAAGTTTATGCACCTATTGCTCATCGTTTAGGGATTAGTGAAATTAAAAATGAATTAGAAGATTATGCCTTTTATTATTTAAAAAAAGAAAATTATTATGAAATAGCTCGTTTGGTTGAAATGAAAAAGACAGAACGAGATTCACAAGTAAATTTAATGTTACAAGAGATTTCAGAATTGTTAACTGCACATAATATCAAATTTAGAATTTTTGGACGCAGTAAACATTTATATAGTATTTATAAAAAAATGACGAAAAAGCATAAGCGATTTGAAGAAATTTTAGATTTACTTGCTATTCGTATTATTACGGATACTGATAGTGCATGTTATGAAATACTAGGACATATTCATGCTAAATATGTTCCAATTCCGGGAAGATTTAAAGATTATATTGCAGTGCCAAAGGTAAATTTATATCGTTCTTTACATACTACAATTATGAATGGTGGTAATATTTTTGAAGTTCAAATTCGTACAGAAGAAATGGATATTGTAGCTGAAAAAGGGATTGCTGCACATTGGCGATATAAAGAGGGAAATGGAAGCAAGGAAGTAGATCAAAAACAAATTGAAGATCAATTAGCATGGTTTAAAGAATTTTCAAATATGGTTGGAGAAGTTCATGATAATGCATTAGATTATATGAACTTAATGACAAACGATATTTTTGAAGCGAACGTATATGTAATGAGCCCAAAAGGAAAAATTATTGCTTTACCAAATGGAGCTTGTCCAATTGACTTTGCATACCGAATTCATACGGAAGTAGGTCATAAAATGGTTGGAGCTACAATTAATGGTGCAATTTGTGCAATCAATACTCCATTAAAAACAGGAGATGTAGTTGATATTAAAACTAGCAATAATTCTAATGGACCAAGTGAAGATTGGCTAAAAATTGTGAAAACGAGTCATGCTCGTAATAAAATTAAAGCTTTTTTCCAAAAAATTGATTTAGAGAGAAAAAGTCAAGATGTTAAAAAAGGCGAAGATATATTAAAAGAGGAATTAGCGAAACGAGGATTTGAAGTTAGTACTTATTTTGAAACACGAAAAATTGAAAATATTGCTAGTTCACTAGGATGCAGTACGTATGTTGATTTAATGTATGCTCTTGCCAATAAGTCTTTAACTGCAGTGAGTGTAATAGAGAAACTAACAAAACAAAAAGTTAATATTGTGAATAAAGAAGATGCATTAAAAGTCTTTAATCGTTTAGACCGAGTTCGTAATCGCAAGAAAAATGCAGTTGGAATCAAAGTGCCAGGAATAGATAGTGTTAAGATTACATTATCTTCATGTTGTACACCTATTCCAAGTGATGAAATTGTGGGATATATTTCTAAGGGAATGGGAATTAAGGTTCATCGTAGTGATTGTCCAAATATTAAAAATGAGAAATCAAGACTTATTCCTTTAGAGTGGGAATCAGAAGTTATTAATCAAGAATTTGAAGTGAAATTGAAAATTGTGGCAACAGATCGTAACCATTTAGTTACGGATATTGTAAATACGATTTCCCAAAATAAAGCAACGATGACTTATATTGAAACAAAAGTTCAAGTGGATAAAATAAATGTTATTACAAAGATTAATGTAATTGTAAAAGGAAATGATCAATTAAGTGTATTGTTGTCTAATTTAAGAAAAATATCAAGTGTAAAAGAAGTAGAGAGAATATTACAGTAGGAGAATTTATGAATATAAATGAATTACAAAGATGTATTGTAAGTAATCATATCTTAAAAGATGGATTATCTGTAGGATTTTGCTATCGTGAAGAAATGAATGTAAACTTTAATGATAGTGGTTGGAGATTTTTTGCAGGTGATGAAACGCCGGAATATATGAAGAATCCCAATAATGCAGAAGTAGTCACATTACAAGAGTTAATTAAACTTGATTGTGATGTATTAAGAATACTAGATGCACCAATTAATCGTGCATTTGTAAGAGATGATAATGGAAATTTTGTTGAGGTAGAAAATTTCTTTTAAGGAGGATTTATGAATTACCAAAAACCAAGAGGAACACAAGATATATTGCCAAGTGAATCAAAAAAGTGGCAATATTTAGAAAATGAAATTCGTAAAATTACCAATCTTTATGGATTTGGTGAGATTAGAACACCAATTTTTGAACACACAGAAGTATTTAAAAGAGAAAATGATTCGAGTGATGTTGTAAATAAAGAAATGTATACATTTACGATGAATAAAACATCATTGACTTTAAGACCAGAGCAAACTGCTTCTGTAGTTCGAAGTTATGTAGAAAATAAGTTATATGGTGTGAGTGAGTTGCCTTTAAAATTATTTTATATTGGACCTCAATTTAGACATGAGCGACCACAAAAAGGAAGATTAAGACAATTTCACCAATTTGGAACAGAAATTTTAGGAGCTAGAAATCCATTTTTAGATGTAGAATGTATTGCATTAGGGTATACATTACTTCAAAAATTAGGATTAAAATCACTTAAAGTTTTATTAAATACTTTAGGGGATAAAGAAAGTAGAGAAACATATCGTGATGCATTACAAAAGCACTTTAGTCCAGTAATTCATGAATATTGTGAAGATTGTAAGCGTCGATTAGACCAAAATCCATTACGAATTTTAGATTGTAAAGTAGATAAAGAACATCTATACACTAAAAATGCACCACAAATAGAAGATTATTTAAATGAAGAAAGTAAAAATTACTTTGAACAAGTAAAACAAGGATTAGAGACTTTAAATATTCCTTATGAAATTGATTCTCGTTTAGTTCGTGGATTAGATTATTACTGTGATACAGTATTTGAAGTGGTTTCTACTAGTGAAGCTTTAGGAAGTCAATCTACTATTTTTGGTGGAGGACGATATGAAAAGTTAACTGAATATTATGGAGGTCCTGAAACACCAGCAGTTGGATTTGGAATGGGATTAGAGCGTGTATTACTAGCGTTAGAATTAGAAAATCCAAGTTTAATTACTGAAGAGGGAATTGAGGCGTATGTAATGTGTTTAAGTAAAGATTTACAACATAAGGCATTTAAGATTGTCCAAGATTTAAGAGCAGCAGGATTTAGAGTACAAGGAGATTATTTCTCTCGTTCATTAAAAGCACAGTTTAAGTCTGTAGATAAAACAAGTGCTAAATTTGCGATTATTTTAGGAAATAAAGAAGATGAAAACCAAAGTGTGAATATAAAAGAAATTGCAACTCAAAACCAAGATAGTGTAAAATATAGTGAGATTAATAACTATATGAAGTTAAAATTAGGAGGAAATTAAGATGGAAAGAACACATCATAATAATCAACTAACAATAAACGAAGTTGGACAAACTGTCACTTTAATTGGTTGGGTGAGTAAGAGAAGAAATTTTGGATCTTTAGTTTTTATTGACTTAAGAGATAGAGAAGGAATTACTCAATTAGTTTTTGATGAAACAAAAGCTGAATTAATTAAAAATGTGCGTAATGAATATATTTTACAAGTTAGTGGTAAAGTAGTAGAAAGAAAAAGTAAAAATCCAAATATTAAAACAGGAGAGATTGAGATTAATGTTGAAAGTGTAGAAGTAATTAATGAAGCAAATACAACTCCATTAATTATTGCAGATGAAACGGATGCATTAGAAGAAACACGAATGAAATATCGTTACTTAGATTTAAGAAGACCTGTAATGTTAAATAAAATTCGTACTCGTCATCAAATTACACAAGTAATGAGAAGGTATTTAGATGAAATTGGATGTATTGAAATTGAAACACCAATTTTAACGAAATCAACACCTGAAGGAGCAAGAGATTTTTTAGTACCTTCACGTGTTCATCCAGGTGAGTTTTATGCCTTACCACAATCTCCTCAATTATTCAAACAATTATTAATGATTTCAGGATTTGAACGCTATTATCAAGTAGCTCGTTGTTTTAGAGATGAGGATTTAAGAAGTGATCGTCAATTAGACTTTACACAAGTTGATATTGAGTTTTCATTTTTAAATGATGTTGAAATTCAAACACACATTGAAGAAATGATGAGAAGAGTAATGAAAGAAGTGTTAAATTATGATTTAGTTACACCATTCTTACGTTTGACTTATAAAGAAGCAATGAATCGTTATGGTAGTGATAAACCTGATAATCGTTTTGGTTTAGAATTACAAGATGTAACAACTATTTTTGAAAACTGTGAATTTGAAGCATTTAGAAGCGCGGAAACAGTTAAAGCGATTGTAGTTGAAAATCAAGCTTCAATGACAAGAAAAGAAATTGATGCTCTAACAGCTTTAGCTAAAAAACATGGAGCAAAAGCATTAACAGTATTAAAAATGAAAGAAACATTAGAAGGAAGTGTATTAAAATTCTTTAATGAAGAAGAAATTAAGCATGTTATTTCTAGCTTAAATTTACAAGAAAATGACTTAATATTAATGGTTGCAGATAAATGGGAAAAAGCATGCGATGTTTTAGGTGCACTTCGTTCTCATTTAGGTAAAACATTAAAACTTTATGATGAAAAAGCTTTCTCTTATTTATGGGTAGTTGATTTCCCATTATTAGAGTATAGTGAAGAAGATGGAAGATATTATGCTAAACATCATCCATTTACTTCACCGAAAAAAGAAGAAATTGAATTATTAGACACAAATCCAAAAGCAGTTAATGCAAATGCATACGATTTAGTGCTAAATGGTTATGAGTTAGGTGGAGGATCACTTCGTATTTATAATCAAAATTTACAGAAAAAAATGTTTGAAATTTTAGGGTTTAGTGAAAGTGAAATTCAAGAAAGATTTGGATTCTTTGTGGATGCGTTCCAATATGGAACTCCACCACATGGAGGAATTGCATTAGGGTTAGACCGTGTTGCAATGCTATTAACTCATTCAGATTCAATTCGTGATGTAATTGCATTCCCTAAAAATGCGAGTTCTAAGGATCCAATGTGTGAAGCACCTAGTCCAGTAGAACCATCTCAACTAGATGAATTAAATATTGCAATTGATATTAAAAAGAACTAAACTCGCAATTTTAGTAAAAATATTGTATAATAAAATAGTCAAGGGAGTAGTCAGCACATTAAGTGGGCTTTGGTCAACATACCCGAATGAATAACATTCTGGCCAAACATAAAGACAAGACTTGCGAATGAATTTTTCGCATTCTTGTCTTTTTATTTATTATAGGAGGAGAATTATGAAGTTATACCAAAAAAATGAAGAAGAAGTATTAAAGCAACTTGAAACTTCTCGTAGTGGATTAACTAGTGAAGAAGTAAAAAAACGACAAGAAAAATATGGATTAAATCAACTTCAAGAAGAAAAACAATCAAGTATTTTTGAGGTGTTTTTAGATCAATTTAAAGATTTAATTGTAATTATTTTAATTGTGGCTTCAATTATTTCAGGATTTACTGGAGATCATGAAAGTTCAATTGTTATTATAGCTGTATTAATTATTAATGCGGTTTTAGGAACAGTTCAAACGATGAAATCAAGAAAATCAATTGAAAGTTTAAAAAAATTATCGTTACCAAAAGTTAAAGTATTAAGAGATGGAATGAAACAAGAAGTCGATTCAACTCAACTAACAATTGGAGATATTGTGGTATTTGAAGCAGGAGATGTAATTGTTGGGGATGGAAGAATTATTGAAGCAAGTTCACTTCAAATTAATGAAAGTGCCTTAACTGGGGAAAGCCATGCAATTGATAAAGTGGTAGATGTAATTGAAAATGAAGTAACCATTGGAGATCAAAAAAACATGGTATTCACAAGTTCTCTTGTTACTTATGGAAAAGGGGTAGCGGTAGTAAGTGCAATTGGAGAAGAAAGTGAAATTGGTAAAATTGCAAAATTACTACAAAATACTAAAACAAGAAAAACGCCATTACAAATGAGTATTGATGAATTTTCTAAAAACTTATCTATTGGAATTATTTTAATTTGTATTGTGGTATTTGGATTAACATTCTATAATACACAAGATTTAAAAGCAGCAAGTTTATTTGCAATTGCATTAGCAGTAGCTGCAGTACCGGAAGCATTAGCACCGATTATTACAATTGTATTATCTTTAGGTAGTCAAAAAATGGCTAAAGAAAATGCAATTATGAAAAATATTAATTCAGTTGAATCATTAGGTAGTGTAAGTATTATTTGCAGTGATAAAACAGGAACATTAACTCAAAATAAAATGACGGTTAATGATGTGTATGTGAATCATACTCTAGTAAAACCAAGTGAAGTTCCAAGTGAACGTAGTGGTCAATTATTATTAGAAATTTGTGTTTTATGTAATGATTCATTCTTAACTGCTGATCAAAAAGTAGGAGATCCTACAGAGATTGCGTTAGTAGAATTAGCTCGTCAATATGGGAAAAATGAACATGATGATCGAGCAACATATAAGCGTATTTCAGAACTACCATTTGACTCAGTTCGTAAATATATGAGTACTTTACAAGTAATTAATGGGGAAAAATTAATGCTTGTAAAAGGGGCTTGTGATGAAATTTTAAAACAATGTAAATCGATTTTAATTAATGATGAAGTAAGAGAGATTACAAATGAAGATGTTGTTAAGACCTTAGAAGTAAATGAACAGTTTGCTGAAAATGGACTTCGTGTTTTAGGATATGCATTTAAAAATGTTGAACATGATGTATTAAGTTTTGAAGATGAAACTAATTTAACATTTGTTGGGTTGACTTCATTAATTGATCCACCTCGTGAAGAGAGTAGAGAAGCAGTATTAAAATGTATTCAAGCTGGAATTAAACCAATTATGATTACTGGAGATCATGTTGTAACAGCTCGTAGTATTGCAAGAAAAATTGGTATTTTTAGTGAAGGAGATATTGTAATAGATGGATTAACTTTAGAAAAAATGAGTGATGAAGAGTTAATGCGTGACTTAGAAAAAATTTCTGTTTATGCTCGTGTTGCACCTGAACATAAAATCCGTATTGTGAATGCATGGCAAGCAAAAGGAAAAATTGTGGGGATGAGTGGAGATGGAGTAAATGATGCTCCAGCCTTAAAACAAGCAGATATAGGTATTGCAATGGGGATTACAGGTAGTGAAGTTTCGAAAGATGCTGCTGCTATGATCTTAACAGATGACAACTTTGCAACAATTGTAAAAGCTGTAATTATGGGACGTAATATTTTTGCTAATATTAAAAATAGTATTAAATACTTATTAACGGGTAACTTCTCTGCAATTATGGTTGTAATTTTAACAACAATTTTAGCATTTATGGATAAAGCATTTGTGGTACCATTCTTACCAATTCAATTATTATTTATTAACTTAGCAACAGATAGTTTACCAGCGATTTCAATTGGAATGGAAGAAGGTAGTGATTTAGTATTAAATGAAAAACCAAGAAATCCAAAAGAATCGATTTTAGCTAAAGAAACATTTGTGCAAGTATTATTAGAAGGATTAGTTATTGCAACTTGTGTCTTTATTGGATATATGATTGGATTAAATACTGGTCCTGGTTATGCTACAACTTATGCATTCTTAATTTTATGTATTGCTCGTTTATTCCATGGATTTAGCTGTAGAAGCGAAGAATCACTAATTAAGATTGGAATATTCTCAAATATTTATACAGTTGGAGCATTTATTTCAGGAATGATTTTAGTTTCAATTATTGTATTTATTCCATTTGTAAGTCGTATTTTTGGAGTTCAACCTTTAAGTATGATTCAATTTGGAACAATTATGCTATTAGCATTTATTCCAACGGTATTAGTACAAATTAGCAAATATGCAAGAAGAAAATAATTTTAAAACTATCAGCAAACACTGATAGTTTTTTTGCCTGTAATATGATAAAATAAAATTAGGAGGATAAAAATAATGAAAATCTTAAAAAATATTTTTATTATAGTTATTTCATTTATTTTAAGTATAGGGATTTGTTATTATGGATTAGACAATTTAATTGGTAGATTTACATATCATAGCTATGTGTTTATTGGAGTAAGAATTACAATATTTTTATTTATATCTTTATTACTATTAAAGAAGCTGAATATAAAAATATTCACAATTTTGTATATTGTTTTGATTTTAACGATTACGTTTAGAAAAGGTGTAGTTCGTAGTTATAATTTCAATATACTTCAAATTTTTAAAGATTTAGAATATACAGGGCAAAAGTTATTATTAATTGGTAATATTGTGATGTATATCCCAGTAGGATTTATAATTCAATTGCAACATAATAAAACAGCGATAAATATTTTGATATCTATTATTGGTATATTTTGCGTAGAGTTAATTCAGTATGTTTTTATGTTAGGTATTTTTGATATTAACGATATTATTTTAAATGTAATTGGATTTATAACAGGAATATTAATTTACAAAATAATTAGAAATCGTTATATTTGATTTATTTTCTATTTTTTAGTAAAATAAATAGGTATTCAATAGCCATAGACAGTAACGGCAAGTGCTTAATAATGTTACCGAGGTTGTGATAATTTCTTTATTCACACCTTTTGGTGTGTTTTTTTATCAAAAATTTGGACTATTGTTTATAAAAACAAGGAGGGCAAAAATGAACCAAACAATTATCGATGCTAAAAGCGAAGTAGTTAGTGAAATTGCTGGTAAATTCCAAAGTGCTCAATCAAGTGTTGTTGTAGAATACCGTGGATTATCTGTAGCTGAAATTACAGAATTACGTAGAGAATTACGTGCAAACGGTGTAGACTTTAAAGTTTACAAAAACACTTTAGCTCGTAGAGCTTGTGATGAGTTAGGATTATCAGAATTAAATGATTCATTAACAGGACCAAATGCGATTGCATTTAGTGAAGACGCAGTTGCTCCATCAAGAGTACTAGCAAAATTCGCAAAAACACATGAAAAACTTGTGTTAAAAGCTGGAGTGGTTGAAGGAAAAGTAGTTGGTGTAGATACAATTAAAGAATTATCTTCTTTACCAAACAAAGAAGGAATGTTATCTATGTTATTAAGTTGCTTACAATCACCAGTTCGTAGCTTTGCATGCGCTGTTAAAGCAGTAGCAGATCAAAAAGAAAACAATTAATAGGAGGAAAATAAAATGGCAAAATTAAATACAGCAGATGTTATTGCATCTTTAAAAGAAATGACAATTTTAGAATTAAATGAATTAGTTAAAGCAATCGAAGAGGAATTTGGAGTTACTGCAGCAGCTCCAGTAGCAGTTGCAGCAGCAACTGATGCTGCTCCAGCAGGACCAGTTGAAGTTACAGTTACTTTAACAAGCGATGGAGGAGCTAAAATTCCAGTAATTAAAGTAGTTCGTGAAATTACAGGATTAGGATTAAAAGAAGCTAAAGACTTAGTTGACAACACTCCATCAGTAATTAAAGCTAATGTTACTCCAGAAGAAGGAGAAGCAATTAAAGCTAAATTAGTTGAAGCTGGAGCTACAGTAGAAGTTAAATAATTTCTATGAATTCGCGTCACTATTTCTCAAATAATGACGATTTAAAATCAAAGCGAAAAGAAGTATCTTTTCGCTTTTTAAATCATATTGACTTAAAATTTATTAGCGATAATGGAGTATTTTCTAAAGATGGAATTGATTATGGTAGTTGTTTTTTATTAGAGGAAATAATTAAACATGAAAATCCGAGTTCATTACTAGATGTAGGGTGTGGATATGGATTAATTGGAATTACACTTGCTAAATACTTTAATATTGAAACGGATATGATTGATATTAATAATCGCGCAATTCAATTAAGTGAGGAAAATATTAAACTAAACCAAATTAAAGCAAATGTATTTGAGTCAAATTTGTTTGAATCTGTAAATAAAAAATATGATTTAATTATTACTAATCCACCGATAAGAGCTGGAAAAAAAGTAATTTATTCATTATTTGAACAAGCGAAAAATTATTTAAATGATAATGGAAGTTTATGGATTGTAATTCGTAAGCAACATGGGGCAGAGAGTGCATTAAAGTACTTAAATTCAGTTGAATTTAAGGCAGAAGTAATTGAAAAATCCAAAGGATTTTGGGTTATTAGAGCGAAGATATCGTAAAAAGATATCTTTTTTATTATGATAAAAATACTACTTTTAATTTTTCTAATAAGTCTTAAACACTATACAAAAAAGTTAATAAATGATATAATATAAATAGTATGAGAGGGATGTTTTATGATTTTTTTAAGTAATGTATCAAAAGAATATAAGAAAACAGGTGTTAGAGCTTTAAATAATATTACAATCCATATTAAAGAGGGAGAATTTGTGTATATTATTGGACCGACAGGTAGTGGGAAATCGACTCTAATTAAGTTGTTAGATGGTGAAGAAATTCCAGATTCTGGAAGAGTTGAAGTTGCAGGTGTAAATGTTGGGAAACTAAAACATCATCAAGTTCCTTTTTATCGTCGTAAAATAGGAGTAGTATTCCAAGACTTTAGATTATTACCTAAACTTACAGTATTTGAAAATATTGCATTTGCTTTAGAAGTAGTAGGTAAAAGTCGTCGTGAAATTAGAGCTAGAGTAAGAGAAGTATTAAGATTAGTTGATTTAGAGTCAAAAGCAAAATCACTTCCTGGTGAATTAAGTGGAGGACAACAACAGCGTGTTGTAATTGGTAGAGCAATTGCTAATTCACCAAAAGTCTTAATCGCGGATGAGCCAACTGGAAATTTAGACCCTGATAAATCAAAAGAAATTATTCAATTATTAGAGAAAATTAATGAAGAAGAGGGAACAACAATTTTAATGGTAACACACGATAGTAATATTGTGGATACAATTAAAAAGCGTACCATCGCATTAGAATCAGGATATATGGTGGCAGATTTAATGGAAGGTGGGTATATTAAACATGATTAGAGCATTGAAATATCACATTAAATCTTCATTAAAAAATATGTGGAGGCATTTCCCGCAAACTTTAATGTCTGCAACAGCAGTAACTATTACACTTTCTTTAATTGCAGCATTTATGATTGTGGCAGTAAATATTAGTGAAATTACAAATGGAATTGCATCAGATGTTAGAATTCAAGCTACAGTAGATACAACATTTGATCAAAGTAAAATT
The DNA here is from genome assembly GCA_041827565.1 of Erysipelotrichaceae bacterium. GTDB lineage: Bacteria > Bacillota_I > Bacilli_A > Erysipelotrichales > Erysipelotrichaceae > CAMCRE01. Next base: position 8,932 of record JBHALC010000009.1, on the reverse strand, counting down.
AGTGAAATTGAAGCTAAAATCAAACAATTGGGTGAAGTTCAAAATGTAGTATATAGTACAAAACACCAAGAATTAGATAAGTTTATTCAAGCTACACCAGAAGGAGAAGAAACTTATGGTCAATATCGAGGAGATCAAAACCCATTAAGAGATGCTTTTTATGTTGAATTAAAAGAAGAAAATTCAAATAATACAAGTGCCAGAAAAGAGCGTTTAAAAGCCGTAACTAATCAAATTAAAACGATTGAAGGAATTGTTGATGCACAGTATGGTGGACAAACAGTTGAAAATTTAGTTGTTTTACTTTCTAGAGTTCGTATTGCTGGATATACTTTAGCAATCGGAATGGCAGTATTGGCGATTTTATTAATTCAAAATGCAATTAAATCTACAATTCATTCACGCCAAAGCGAAATTTCAATTATGCGTGATGTAGGTGCAAGTAATGGATTTGTTAAAATACCATTTATGTTAGAAGGGGTTTATATTGGAATTTTAGGAAGTATTATTCCTATTACAGCTTTATTACTTTCATATGAGCCTATTTATAACATTTTATCTGGAGGAATGAAAGTATTTACTCTAGTTCCACCATCTCCATTTGTTTATATGATGAGTGCAGGATTAGTTGGAGCAGGAGTATTAGTAGGTTTAGTAGGTTCATTCTTATCTGTAAGTAAATACTTGAGGTTTAGACGATGAAAAAAGTTATATTAGGATTAGTTGCTTTTAGTATGTTATTTTTAATTCAATCTAAATCACACGAAGTGAGTGCTAATGATAAGTTTAAAGGTAATGAAAAATACTATTTAGATAAATGTGCTCAAAGATTAAATGAAGAAGAAGCAATTGAATGTTCTGAATTTAAAGTATATTATCAATCATTAGGAAATAGTGCTATTGAAGATTCAAGAAATTTAGCAAGTCAAATCGAAACTTTAAAACAAGATTTAGATCGTTTAACAGAAAAAAGTAATGAGCTGAGTGCTCAAATTAAAGAGCTTCAAGAACAAAAAGCAATCATTGAAAACAATATTACAGTAATTAATGATAATGTTGTTGCAATTCAAGAAGATATTGAAGAATTAAAACTTAGAATCGAGGCTAGACAAGCTGAAATTAAGAAAAGAATGCAAGACAACCAATTATTTGTGAATGGGAATCGTAAATTTTCATTTATTTTAGAATCAAGTAACTTCTCTGATTTATTACGAAGAATTTCAATTCTAGAGCAAATTTCTCAGTATGATGAAGAAAGAATCTTATTGTTGAGAAAAGATCAAGATAAATTAAAGGATGAAGAAAGAGAATTAAGTAGACAAAAAGAAGAACTAGTAGTTCAAAGAAATGAAGTTGAAGCAAAAGAAACACAAGTTGAAGAAATTCAAAAAGCAAATCAAGTATTAATTGTAGAATATCTAAAAAATAAAGTAGATATTGAAGAAAGACAGCGTAGTGCTGAGGCAACTTATGCAACAATTGTAGCGAATGCTTCAAAAATTAATACAAGTGCTTCATCACAAGATATCAGCGATATTGTAGATTCTAATAATAATTCAGGTGGATTTGGGCCTGTAATTAGTGGAGGATGGTATCGTAGTGCTGGAACATGGTATTATGATTCAGATTTAGGTGGTGGAAGACACTTGGGTATGGACTTTGCTGGATATCAAGGGATTGGACAACCGCTTTTAGCTCCTGCAGATTCAATTGTTTTAATGACGCAGAATGGATGTAGTGATATTGGGGGATTAGGTAATCGTTGTGGTTCACCAATATCAGGAGCAGGAAATTGGGTTATTTTAGCTACTGAGGTAAATGGAATTTCATATACATTTATGTATTACCATTTAAGATCAGGAGGAATTACGACAAGTAATCGAGTATCGAAAGGTGAAGTAATTGGGTATATGGGAAGTAGTGGAAGTTCTACAGGAGCACACTTACACTTAGAAATTATTACGCATGGTGATATTGGATTACAACAAGTATATAATAACTTTGTGAATGGAGGATATGACCCAGCATTTGGTGCAGGATGGGGACTATCTTCTAGTTGTGATAATCGTGGAATTCCTTGTCGAATTCGACCAGAGTCAATCTATGGAGGATAATGCGAATTTTATTCGCATTTTTTTAAAGGAGTGAAATATGGAAAAACAAGTAAGAAATTTTATTTCGTTAGTATTTATTTCAATCATAATTGTGGTAGTAGGTGGAGTTTTAACTTTAATTTATTATAAACCTGTGAAAGAAGAAGTAGTGCAAGAACCAGTAGTGGTTGAAGAAAAAAAAGAAGAAAAAAAATATAAAGTAGAAGTAAAAGATGGCAATACTTATGCTGAAGGATTACTTGTAGTAAATAAAAATTATCCAATTTCAAAAAGACCTACAGAAGATGATCGTATTGCTAAAGAGAAATTAATAGAATTAATTCAAAAAATGAATGATTTAGGATTTGATGTTAATTTTGATTATGGTGGGATTCGTAGTTTTGATACACAGGATGCTACTTATCAGCAAGCAAAAGAGGTTTACAAAGAAAAAGTAGATTTATATGAAGCAAAAGCAGGGAACAGTGAAAGAGAAACAGGGTTAACTTTTGATTTATATGATAATAGTGACTTACCACTTAGTGAAGAAAAAGCAATTAATTGGTTACACCAAAATGCACATGAATATGGATTTATTATAAGATTACCGGAAGGAAAAGAAAGTAGTACCGGATTTTTAGGAAAGAAAAATCGTATTCGATATGTAGGAAATTGGGCAAAAGAAATTTATGAGAGTAAATTAAGTTTTGAAGAGTTTTTTAAATTAAATTCTGGGGCAAATTCATAATGCAAATTTTAGCTGTTTCAGGTGGAGTAGATTCAATGTGTTTATTACATTTTTTTAGAAATAAAGAAATTGTAGTTGCACATGTAAATTATGGTTTAAGAGAAAATGCAATTTTTGAAACGAAGTTAGTAGAAAACTATTGCAAAGACAATAATATTATATTTGAATGTGCATTTGCACCACAATTTAAAAAAGGAAATTTTCAAGAAGAAGCAAGAAAATTTAGATATCATTTTTTTAGTCAATTATGTTTAAAGTATGAATGTAATCAAGTTGTGGTGGCACATCATTTAGATGATGTAATTGAAACTTATTTTATGCAGTTAAATCGAGGGTCTATTCCTGAATATTATGGAATAAAAGAGTACTCAAATATTGAAAATATTGAAGTTTATCGACCATTATTAAATTATACAAAAGAAGAATTATATGAGTATGCTCAATTAAACACCATTCCCTACTTAGAAGATGATAGTAATTTTGAATTAAAATATACACGAAATAAAATTAGAAATCAGTTAAAACTATTATCAAAAGAAAAAAAATTAGAGTTATTAAAAGAAATTGAAAATAAAAATAAAACTAAAAAAGATAGCTATGCTTTCGTAAGAAATATATTATTTACCCATGGATTATATCATTTTTCTGATTTACAACTTAAAGAAATTGAAAAATGTATGAGAATAGGTAAAAAAGCTTATCAATTAAGTGATTCTTTATTTATGTATCCAGGTTATAAAATTTATCCGAAATTTTTAGGTTATGAGTATCAATTTAATAAAATTGAAAATTTCAGCTGTGAGTATTTTAGTTTTGGTTATAGTGAAGATGAGGGATTTTATTTATCTGAAGATGATTTTCCAATTACGATTCGTAATTGGAAAGAGGGAGATAAAATAAAACAACTTTATGGTAGAAAAAAAATAAGCCGTTTTTTTAAAGATAATAAAGTTGATTTGTATTTAAGGATGACTTGGCCAGTAGTATTAAATCGTAAAAATGAAATTGTTTTTGTGGTTGGTTTAGGGTGTTCTAGTGACTATATCAGTGACAAAGTGAATAGTTTTGTGCTAAAATAGTATTATAGGCAAAAGGAGATTTTTATGGAGAAGAATATTAAAAAAATTTTAGTAACAGAAGATCAAATTAAATCTAGATGTATAGAATTAGCACAAGAAATTACAAGTGATTATCAAAATAGTTCAGTAACTCCATTATTTGTGGGATTATTAAAAGGGTCTGTTCCTTTTATGGCAGAATTAATTAAACACATCAAATTAAATGTGAAATATGATTTTATGTGTGTTTCAAGTTATGGTGCAGGAACAGAGAGTTTAGATGATGTTAAGATTATTATGGATTTAAATGCATCAATAAAAAATGTTCCAATTATTTTAGTAGAGGATATTGTAGATACTGGAAATACAGTAAAAGCAGTAAAAGAATTATTATACAATAAAGGTGCAAGTGATGTAAAAGTAGTATCTTTATTAGATAAACCAAGTCGTAGAAAAGTAAATGTTAAGGCAGATTATGTTGGATTTGAAGTACCAAATGAATTTATGGTTGGATTTGGATTAGATTATGCAGAAGAATACCGTCATTTACCATTTGTGGGTGTATTAAAAGAAGAATGTTATGAGGTTAAAAAATAATGAATAAAAGAAAAGGCATATTGTCATTTCTTCCTTATTTATTAGTTGTGTTGATTTTATCTTATGTATTTGGGGCAACTTTCTTATCAGAAGGGAATACAATTACAAACTATACACAGTTAAAATCAGATTTATCAACACTAACAATAAATGATGTAGAAGTAGAAACATGGTCAACTGTATTAGAAGTTCGTGGGAGTGCAATCGATAAAGATAATCGAAAAACTTCGATTCAAGTTACAATTCCCAATACAGATGATAATGTAAAAGAATTGAATGAATTATTAGTAGATAAAAAAGTAAATATTAAATATACAAATGGTCCTAATAAATTAACTTTTATGTCTGTATTAGGGCAATTATTTCCGTTAATTATTTTAATTGGTGGAATTATGTTTATGATGTCTAGAGTAGGTGGTTCTTCACAAACGATGGAAATCACAAAATCTAAGGCTCGTAGAGAAGAAAATATAAAAACTCGTTTTGCAGATGTGGCAGGATGTGATGAAGAAATTGAAGAAGTAAAAGAAGTAGTAGATTACTTAAAACATCCTGGTAAATATCGTAAAGTTGGAGCTCGTGTACCAAAAGGGATTTTAATGGTTGGTCCTCCTGGAACAGGTAAAACATTATTAGCCAAAGCAGTAGCTGGAGAAAGTAATGTTCCATTTTATTCTATTTCAGGATCTGATTTCTCTGAAATGTTTGTTGGGGTAGGAGCTGGTCGAGTTCGTGCAATGTTTAAACAAGCTAAATCGACTGCACCATGTATTATTTTCATTGATGAAATTGATGCAGTAGGATTAAAGCGTGGAATGAAAATCAGTGGTAGTGAAGATCAAACTTTAAACCAAATTTTAGTTGAAATGGATGGAATGGATGAGAATAATGGAGTAGTTGTAATTGCTGCAACAAACCGTGCAGATGTATTAGACCCTGCATTACTTCGTTCTGGACGTTTTGATCGTCAGATTAAAGTTGCTTTACCTGATAAAAAAGGAAGATTTGAAATTTTAAAAGTTCATGCTCGTAATAAGCAATTAGAAGCGAATGTCGATTTAGAGAATATTGCGAAAAGAACACCTGGTTTCTCAGGAGCAGATTTAGAAAACGTATTAAATGAAGGAGCAATTTTAGCAGTTCGTGAAAATCGTGAAATTATCACAATTAAAGATTTAGATGAAGCGATTGACCGTGTTATGATGGGACCAGCTAAGAAATCTCGTAAATATTCAGATGAAGAGAAAAAACTAGTGGCATATCATGAAGCAGGACATGCTGTAATTGGTATTAAATTAAAAGATGCTCCAAAAGTTCGTAAGATTACAATTATTCCACGTGGAGATGCAGGTGGATATAACTTAATGTTGCCAGAAGTTGAAAAATATTTATCAACAAAGAAATCATTAGAAGCTCAAATTGTAAGTTATATGGGTGGTCGTGTTGCAGAAGATTTAATCTTCAATGATATTTCAGCTGGAGCGAGTGGAGATATCCAAGAAGCAACAAAAATTGCTAAATATATGGTAACGATTTATGGGATGTCTAAATTAGGACCTGTTCAATATGTAGACACAAGTACGATGTATTATACAGGTGGAGATTCTTCAATGAGTGGATATTCTCAAAGTAAAGCTAGTGAAATTGATGCAGAGGTATTAAGCATTATTGAAGCTTCAAACCATCAAGCTAAAGAGATTATCTCTGAGAATATGGATTTATTACATTTAATTGCGAATACTTTATTAGAAGAAGAAACAATTACAGAAGAAGAAATTCAATCTTTAGTTGAATATGGTACATTAAAACCAGAAGTTAAGGAAGAAATTAGTGAACAAAAGAGTGCGTAATGTACTCTTTTTTTCAATCAAAATTCGTGTAAAATCGTGCTTTTTGTAGTATAATATTAGAAAAAGTTAGGAGAATTTATGAATAAATTAATTAGAGGATTAGCATGTAATGATCGTGTAAGTGTAATGTTGGTGAGTACAACACAGATGTCAGAAGAAGCAAGAAAAAGACATGATATGTGGCCCACAGCTACAGCGACTTTATCAAGAGTAATATCAATGGCATCAATGATGGGAATGCAATTAAAAAATAAAAAAGAAAAAATTTCAATTCAAATTAATGGTGGAGGAGAAATTGGCACAGTATTAGTAGATTGTAATGGAGATGGAGATGTAAGAGGATTTGTTTCTAATCCACATGTGCATTATCAATATAATGATACTGGTAAATTAGCTGTTGGAGTTGCTGTAGGTAAAAATGGATTACTTACAGTTACGAAAGATTTAGGATTAAAAGAGAAATTTAGTGGACAAGTAGAATTACAAACAGGTGAAATAGGTGAGGACTTTGCATACTATTATGCAGTGAGTGAGCAAATTCCTTCATTAGTTGCACTTGGGTGTTTAGTTGATGTAGATAATTCAGTTATTGCAAGTGGTGGAATTTTAATTCAATTGTTACCTGATGCAACAGAAGAAGATATTGTAAAGATTGAAGCATTAGCAGAACAACTTAAAAAAGTATCTTCGATTTTTAAAGAACATAGTGTTGAAGAAGTCGCAAATATGTTATTTGATGATTTTAGATTATTAGAAGAAAAAGAAGCTCGTTTTAAATGTAGTTGTGATAAAGCGACAATGAAGCGTGCATTATTAACTCTTTCTAAAGAAGAAAGAATGAAATTAATTGAAGAAGATCATGGTGCAGAGTTAATTTGTCATTGGTGTAATCAAGACTACCAATTTAGTGAGCAAGAACTATTAGATTTAGAATCTTTTGTGGAGCAATATAGTAAATGAAATGGAAAATAAGAGATATTGAAATTGAAAATCAAATTTGTGTTGCTCCGATGGCTGGAATCACAAATCAAGCTTTTCGCTTATGCTGTAAGGAATTTGGAGCTGGATTAATTTATACGGAAATGTTATCGGATAAAGCGATTCAGTTTGAAAATGTGAAAACTTTAGATATGGCTGAAGTTTTAGAAGTGGAACAACCAGTATCGATGCAAATTTTTGGTAGTGAAATTGATAGTATGGTATATGCTGCTAAGAAATTAGATATAGAAAGTAATTGTAAGATTATTGATGTAAATATGGGATGTCCTGCTCCTAAAATTATTCGTAGTAATGCAGGAAGTTCATTAATGAAAAATATTGATGAAGCGTATAATTTAGTAAAAGCCATTGTAGATAATGTATCTAAACCAGTTACAGTAAAAATGCGATTAGGTTGGGATGAGGAACAGATTAATTGTGTTGAAATGGCTAAAGTGATGGAAAAAGCGGGTGCAAGTGCAATTGCTTTACATGGGCGTACTCGAAAACAGATGTATGAAGGAAAAGCAGATTGGGAATACATTAAACAGGTAAAAAATGCTGTAAGTATTCCGGTAATTGGAAATGGTGATATTTTAACTCCTCAGGATGCAAAGCGAATGTTAGATGAAACCGGTTGTGATGCAGTAATGATTGGTAGAGGAGTACTAGGAGATCCTTGGTTAATTAAAAACTGTGTTGATTATTTAGATGGAAAAGAAATTGAGGAACAGGCAAGTGTAAAAGAGCGATTTGATATGGCTCGTAAACATGCAACTAGATTAATTCATTTAAAAGGAGAGTATGTGGCATTAAAAGAAATGCGTGGTCATGCAGTTTGGTATATTAAAGGATTACCTTTTTCGAATAAAGTTAAAAATGAATTATCGAAAATAAGTTATTATACAGAATTAGATCAAATCTTATTACAATATGAAAAGGATATAGAAGAATATCGTAAAAATAAAAAAGAAGTTTAGAAATAAAATGAAAGTTAATATAAAATGTGATATAATATTACAGTCAGAAATAGAAAGAGGTACTTTATGGAACAAAATTTTAATGATCAAGAATTGATTCGTCGCGAAAAAATGGAAGAATTAAGATCAAAGGGAATTGATCCATTTGGAAAACGATTTGAGAGAACACATAAAGCAAGTGAGTTATTTGAATTATATGATAAGTTTAATAAAGAAGAATTAGCAGAAAAAGAGTTTGAAACAACGATTGCAGGTCGTATTATGACCAAACGTGATCAAGGTAAAGCTGGATTTATGCATTTACAAGATGTAACAGGTAAAATTCAAGTTTATATCCGTAAAGATGTTGTGGGTGAAGAAGTATTTGAAATCTTTAAAACTGCTGATTTAGGAGATATTATTGGAGTAAGTGGTACAGTTTTTAAAACGAATCATGGAGAATTATCGATTCGTGTTAAACAATATACACATCTAACAAAATCATTGAGAGTATTACCAGATAAATTCCATGGATTAAGTGATGTTGAAGAAAGATTTAGAAGAAGATATGTAGATTTAATTGTGAATGATGAAGCCAAACAAATTGCATTAATTCGTCCTAGAATTATTCGTTCAGTTCAAAGATACT
>JBHALC010000008.1:0-3111 GCA_041827565.1 Erysipelotrichaceae bacterium | reverse complement strand
CATTTGATACAAAGTCATTTAAATCTTTTTCTTCACTATTATTATAACATAAAATCTTCATTTTAAAATATTTTATTTTATTAAATAAAATGTAATATATTTCTAATCATTTCTATATTTATGTTATAATATCCCCTAGAAAGTAGGGGATATTATGTACGATATTATCGTAATTGGTGGAGGTCATGCTGGAATTGAAGCTGCACTTGCAAGTGCAAGAAGAGGAAAAAAAACAGCACTTTACACTATGAGTATTGATACAATAGGGCAAATGCCATGTAATCCTAGTGTTGGTGGACCAGCTAAAGGAATTGTGGTAAGGGAAATTGATGCTCTAGGTGGAGAAATGGCTAAAGCAGCAGATGCTACGGCAATCCAGTTTAAAATGCTTAATTCAAATAAAGGACCAGGTGTACAAAGTTTGCGAGTTCAATCTGATAAAATTGCATATGCAAAATATATGCAAGATGTTTGTTTGAATACAGAAAATTTGACAATTATTGAAGAATTAGTAGAAGAAATCTTAGTCGAAAATAATAAAATTACAGGTATCCTCACAAAAAATAATGAAATTGTTCCTTGTAAAATCGTCATTATGACTTCTGGGACATTTATGGATTCCAAAATTTTAATTGGACACACATCAGAAAGTTTCGGTCCAGATCATCAACCCACTACAAAACAATTATCAAATTCATTACGAAATGTTGGTTTAAAAACATTTAGACTAAAAACTGGAACGCCACCTCGAGTACATAAAGATAGTATTGATTTCTCTAAAGCAGAAGTTGCTCCTGGTAATGATGATTGTGGTGGATTTTCATATGAAACAACTTCAATTTTGCCACTAGATAAACAAGAGGTTTGCTATTTAATTCATACTGCACCTGAAACACATGATGTAATTAATTCTAATCTAGGTGAATCTGCAATGTATTCTGGAAAAGTAGAAGGAGTTGGACCAAGATACTGTCCTTCAATTGAAGATAAATTAGTTCGTTTTTCAGATAAAGAAAGACATCAAATTTTCTTAGAACCTGAATCTCTAGAACTGGATACAATTTATATTCAAGGTTTTTCTACTTCTATGCCTAAAAATGTACAAGAAAAAATGGTTAAATCATTACCTGGATTAGAAAATGCCCAAATTATTAAATATGCCTATGCAATTGAATATGATGCCATTGACCCCTTGCAAATGAAAAAAAGTTTAGAATCAAAATTAGTTGAAAATTTATTTACTGCAGGACAAATTAATGGAACAAGTGGATATGAAGAAGCAGCTGGACAAGGTTTAATGGCAGGAATTAATGCAAGTTTAAAATTAGAAGGAAAAGAACCTTTAATCTTAGGAAGAGATGAAGCTTATATAGGAGTAATGATTGATGACTTAACCACAAAAGGAACTTTAGAACCTTATCGATTATTAACTTCTCGTGCAGAATATCGTTTATTATTAAGACACGATAATGCCGACCAAAGATTAACTCCTTATGGATATCAATTAGGACTAATTAATGAAGAAAGATATCAAAATTATCTGAATAAATTAAATACGATTCAAAAAGTAAAAGAAGAATTAAATTTAATTCGCTATACACCTAAATCAAGTATTAATAACTACTTAAATGAATTGGGTTATGAAACATTAAACGATGGAATTAGTGCTTTAGAATTATTAAAAAGACCTTACTTAGAATTAAGTAAATTTCCATTAGATATCAAAATTAATCCAATCATTGCTCGTCAGATTGAAATTGAAGTTAAATATGCAGGTTATATTGAAAAAGCTATGAAAAACGTAGAGAAACATAAAAAATTAGAATTTTATAAATTAGATGAAAATTTAGATTATAATTTAATTGATAACTTAGCTTTAGAAGCTCGTCAAAAATTAAATCAAGTAAAACCAACTACAATTGGACAAGCTAGTCGTATATCTGGAATTAATCCTAGTGATATTAATGTATTGTTAATTTATTTAAAAACAAAAAAATAAAACAAAAATGGTTTATTGTAAGAAACCATTTTTATTTTATCTGAACTATGGTGTAATTATACTGATTATCAACCGAAATCTGCTTATTTTCACTCAAATTTACAAAGTACACTTTTTATGAATATAATTTTGAATAAAAGAATTTGTATCTACATCAATTTGAAATTCAAAATTATCAACAGGACTTTCATTAATTATCTTATTCGTAGAAATATTTTTTAATATTGTTTTATTATATGTAATATACATACTTTCATTATCATTAAAAAAATACTCTATTTTTTCATCTTGTTGGTAAATTGTTTTTTTACTTTCATAGTCTTCTTTAATAATTAAATGCGATTACCTACCTTGAACACTCGATGATAAATACTGATTTTATCACTTAAAATTTCTTTTTTTGTATTTAAGTCGATAATCTAAAATTTCACTACAGGTTTTCTAGAAACATCATCATGCATATGATAAACATATAATTTATTATTTAATATTATAAAACTTGCCACTGTTCCATCAATTTCTATACATTCCTTTTGAAACTCACAAATTTCACATATTTTTTTCCATCTACATCTTCTTTATATCCAATATTATGATAATAATATAACTGATTTTCTTCATCAAGATCTACATCATTAATATCTTTATTTTCGTAAATCATATTATTTAAGATTATACTCTTTTATAATTTTCTGCAGTTTTTCAACATACTGTTCATCTTCATAATATAAAGTAGCTAATGCATAAGTACTTTCATCTACTGATTTTGATTCCAAATATTTTTGATATTTAGAATCACTAAAATAATCTAAGTAATTTTTGTATTCATCACTATTTTACGTAGTCGATGAATTTTTTAATTTAAATCGATTTGGAGATACTTCAAAATCACTTTCTAAAATCGCATGTGCCATCACTACACTTGGATACAGACCTGCACGACTTTTTAAATAGTTTGTTCCATCTAACATAGTATTTATGAAATTTAATTTACGTTTTTTTCGTTTTCACTATGTTGGTATACTAGTAAGACTACAAAAACAGAAACCACAGCAATAATAATCGTAATAATTTTTTTTCATATAAATTTTTCTCCTTTTAAATACTCTACT
>JBHALC010000007.1:0-4947 GCA_041827565.1 Erysipelotrichaceae bacterium | reverse complement strand
TTAGTTCATCCGTAATTTTAAGTGCAGGGGTTTTACCACAATTTTTATGTTTAAAAAAAGATTTACCGAATTCTTTATAACCTTTGATTAAACGATTGATTTGACGAATCGATAATTGAAGTTTTAAGGCAGCAGCATATTTATTCGAGTTTGTATCTACTAAATGTTTAATAATTTGATATTTATTGTTTTCTTTCATATTTAAGTTTACCTTTCTCATAATAACCTCCTAAATTTCATCTTACTAAGCATAACATAGAATTTGAATTTAGGACATTTTCATTTTTAATATATTAAGACATTATCACTTTTAATCTATATGAATTGTCAAATTTATTATTATATGCGTTGACTTATATGGCATTATTATGTATAATAATAAGGCAATGCTCAATATTTGACAAAAAGAAGTGGAGGAAATTATGAAAAGAACATATCAACCAAGTAAAAGAAAACATCAAAAAACACACGGATTCAGAGCCCGTATGAAAACAGTTGGTGGGCGTAAAGTTTTAGCACGTCGTAGAGCACGTGGTAGAAAAGTTTTATCAGCATAAATCACCTAGCGGTGATTTTTTTTCAATAAAGTAATATGAAAAAAAAATATCGTGTTTTAAAAAATGAAGAATTTAGATTGATTTTAAATGCAAAAGTTTTTTTTGCTTCTAAATCAATCACATTATATAGTAAAAAAAGAAAAGAGGAGCATGCTAGAGTCGGGATATCTGTAAGTAAAAAAATAGGTAAAGCCCACACGCGTAACAAAATCAAGCGTCAAATTCGAATGATGGTACAAAATATCTATACATTCGACGAAAAATTTGATACAATATTACTTGTAAGAAATGCATATACTGAGTTAAGTTTTGCTCAGAACTTAGAAAATTTACAATACTTATATAAGAAAGCGAGAAAAAAATATGATGAAACAAATCAAGAAGCATAAATTACTTTTAATGTCACTAACATTATTAGTCTTCTTAACTGCTTGTCGTTCTATTGTTGATGGTAATGGACATGTATTAGAACAATATATTTTAAAATTAGATACACCATTTTCAGCAGCATGGAATGATGGATTATTTACAGCTATTTTAGTTTATCCTATTTCATTATTATTAAACTACTTAGCATCAATTGAATTTATTGGAGCTGGAGGTTCAATTATTATAGTAACATTATTATTTAATGCATTACTAACTCCTTCAATGATTAAACAACAATTGATGACTCAAAAACAACAATTAATTCAACCAGAATTAGCTAAAATCAATGCAAAATATGAAGGTAAAAATGACCAACAGTCAATGATGCGTAAAAACCAAGAAATGCAAGCATTATTTGCAAAACACCAAATTAACCCATTAGGAAGTTTATTACCATTATTTATTCAAATGCCTTTATTATTTGCAATGTTTGGTGCAATTCAAAGATCTTATAACTTAATTAATGGTACTTTCTTCGGAATTCACTTAAGTACTGCTCCTTCTGCAGGATACAGTGAACCAAATGGATATATTTATATTATTATTTTAGTACTAACAATTATAGCTAATATTGCTTCATTTAAATTACCTCAATACTTAACTAAACTTAAAAAACGTGAAGAAGGATTTAAAGAAAAAGCTTATGCTATAGATAAATCTGCTTCAAACCCAGAAAAAACAATGAATACAATGATGTATGTAATGTTAGCGATGACTTCTTGGTTTGGATGGAGTTGGCCAGTTGGGATGTCATTATATTGGGGAATTGGATCAGTAGCTCGTATCCTACAAGCATTATATATTTATAAATATCACTCATTGAAAAAATAAGGAGAATACATATGAATTTATACAGTGGAAAAACACTTGATGAAGCACTAAGTCTTGTAACAAAAAAATATGATGTTACATTAGAAGATATTGTTTATGAAGTAGTAGAAGAAAAAACAGGATTCTTAGGTATCGGAGCAAAAGTTGAAATTAAAGCATATTGCTATAAAGATGTAATTGAAGCAATCAAAAAATACTTAGATACTTACTTATCTAATTTAGATGTAAACCATAGTATAGATATAAGTTATGAACAAGGAAGTTATAAAGTATTGCTAAGTTCAGACAATAATGCTGTTTTAATTGGTAGAAACGGTCAAACTTTACTATCTTTAAATACTATTTTAAAAGCATACTTACAAGCAAACTATCGCAAATATATGCCTGTATTAGTAGACATTAATGGATATAAAGATAAAAAATATGAAAGAATCACTCGTATGGCATATCGAGTAGCAAAAGAAGTTCAAAGAACAAAAATTGCAGCTAAATTAGATCCAATGCCAAATGATGAAAGAAAGGCAATTCACCAATACTTAACAAACTTACCTTATATCAGAACAATTTCTGAAGGAGAAGCACATAGACGCTACTTAACAATTGTCTATGATGAAAATAAAAAATAACACTGTGTGTAGTTAAACTACACACTTTTTGAATTAAAGGAGAAAATATGAAATTAATTGTGGGATTAGGAAATATTGGAAAACAATATGAAAAAACAAGACATAATATTGGATTTATGATAGTTGATGCTTTTTGTAATAAACATAATCTATCTTTTTCAAGTTCTAAGTTAAAAGCAGAACTAGTCAAAACCAAATTATTCGGAGAAGATGTAATCATTGCCAAACCAACTACTTATATGAATTTATCAGGAGAAGCAGTTCAATTAATCAAAAAATTTTATAATATAAAAAATGAAAATATTTTAATTATTTATGATGATTTAGATTTAGATACAGGTAAAATTAGAATTAGAAAAAGTGGTAGTTCAGGCGGACAAAATGGAATAAAAAATATTTTAAATTTATTAAATACACAAGATATTAAAAGAGTGAGAGTTGGTATTTCTAAAGATAAATTTATTCCTACTGCCGATTATGTTTTAGGAAAATTTTCAAGTGAACAACAACCTAAAATTAATGAAGCAATTGAAACTGCAATCAATTTAATTGAAGATTATATTCAACATGACTTTGAATATGTAATGAATGGATACAATAAAAAATGATTTTAGAATTACTTAAAAATCACCCTATTGTTGAAAGTATTAATCAGCTTAATGGTAAGGTTGCAAATTTATCTATTGAACAAGAAGCGCTATTACTAGCAAACACAAATCAAGATAAACCTATTATTATTGTAAAACCTAATTTATTTTTAGCACAAAAATTATATAATCAGCTTTATATTTACTTAAAAGAAGAAGTATTATTATTTCAAAGTGACGAATCTTTAAGATTTGAATCTATTGCTTCTTCGCCTGAAGTGGTTGCAAGTATGATTGAAAATCTATTTACGCTTCAAACTAGAAAAATAAAAATTATTGTTACTCACTTACAAGCTTATTTAAGATATTTACCAAATCCACAGACTTTTCAAAATGCATCTAAACGAATTAAAATTAATCAAGAATATACAAAAAAAGACTTTGAACTACATTTAATTCAATCTGGATATAAAAAAGTAAATCGAGTAGATCGTCCACTATGTTTTGCATCAAGAGGAGGAGTAATCGATATTTTTTCAATTAACTATGATTATCCAATACGAATTGAATTTTTTGATACTGAAATTGAAAGTATCCGTTTTTTTGATATTGCAACTCAAAGAACAATCAAAAAAATAGATGAAGTAAACCTTATTCCTGCCACTTCTATTTTATTAAGTGAAACTGAATTAAACACAATTAAAAATAATATTCCCCAAGAAATTAATGGTGATTTAGTACATCAAATTGCTTTTGATTTAGATTTATTAGCACAATATGATAATGATTTAAGATTATATCGCTATTTCTCTTTATTAGATAAAAAATATCATTTAAATGATTATATTGATGCTTATACTATCTACTCTTCAATTGAAGAATTAAATTATGCAAATGAAAGATTTGAACTTGATACCCAAGAATTCACTTATGAATTACTACAATTAAATCAAACTTTACCTAATTTACAATATTATTTTGATTTTTATCACTTTAAACCTGATTTCTACTTTAACCAATTTAATCAAGATGCAATCGAAATTGATATTCAATCCATCCCTAGTACAAACTATAACAAAGAAATAATTTTTGAAGAAATGGTACATCGAAGTTTAATACATTCTGTTTATTTATGTGTTAATAAGCATCAAAAAGAATTAGTAGAACTAAGAATTAAAGAAAATCATATTAAACATAATTTAAATATCATTATTCTACCAATCACACAAGGATTTATTTATAATAATATTTATGTTTATTCTGCCAAAGAAATTTTCCAAGAAAAAGTAACTACAATCCGTTCAAATAATAAATTTAAAAACGCTAAGATTTTAAATGCTTACCAAGATTTAAATATTAATGATTATGTAGTACACGAAAAACATGGTGTAGGAAGATACTTAGGATTAACAACTAAATTAGTAAACAATATACATAAAGACTATTTACATATTGAATACGAAAATAACACTAAATTGTTTATTCCAGTTGATCAATTCCAATTAGTACGAAAATTTTTATCAAAAGATGCAATTAGTGTGAAATTAAGTACAATAGGATCTAAAAAATGGAGTGTTGAAAAAGAAAAAATTCAAAAAGGAATTGAAGAATTAGCACAACAATTAATTGAGCTATATACATTAAGAAGTGAAAAACAAGGGTTTGAATATGCTAAAGACGACCTTCTCCAGCAAATGTTTGAAGATGATTTTGAATATGAATTAACACAAGACCAAAAACGATGTGTTGAAGAAATTAAAACAGAAATGCAATCTTCTTCCATTATGGACCATTTGCTTTGTGGGGATGTTGGTTTTGGTAAAACAGAAGTTGCAGCTATTGCTGCATTTAAAGCAGTAAATAATGGAAAACAAGTTGCATATCTATGCCCTACAACAATTTTAAGTAATCAACATT
>JBHALC010000006.1:0-4703 GCA_041827565.1 Erysipelotrichaceae bacterium | reverse complement strand
TTAGATGAATATAGTATAACGATTTTTGGAGATTTTAGTAGTGAGATAAATGAAGATGAAGTTTATTATGTAGGATTAAGAAAAAAAGTAAAATTAAAAATATAAAAGGAGAATGAAAAATGGAAGATAAAATTTTACCGTTAGGAAGTGTAGTATATTTAAAAAATTCGAAAGATAAAGTGCTTGTAATTTGTCGAGGTGCAATTTATGGTGAGGATGACAAAGAAGAGTATTTTGATTATTTAGGGTGTCATTACCCATCTGGATTAGATAAAGAGCAAACGATTTTCTTTAATGAAGAAAGTATCGATGAAATATTGTTTGAAGGGTATGTTGATGAAAATGAAGAGAGATTAGCTTCACTTTATGTGAAATGGAGAAAGGAAACCCAAATACCTAAAGGAAAAGTATAATGGATAGAACTTTGTTTAGTCAGTTTACTTCTTTTTTAGAAGAAAAATGGGTAAAACGAATTAAAACTGTCACGGGATTTATATCCCGAATTTCTAATATTAAAGATATTATTAAACAACCGCAAGTAATGAAAGTTGCGAGTAGTTCTAAAAATATTAAAAATTTTTTGGATGTTTTAGATGATGTTTCTACATTTAATTTAACTAAAATGAATCCAAATGGATTATTAGTAAAATCAATTAATTCAAGTAAAACTTTAACCACCTTTCTAACCAAAAATGCAACTAAAATAGAAGGGGTATTTAAGTATGTGTCAAAATTGAATAATTATTTCCCAAATACAGTTACTTTTGTGAAACGAGCTGCTAAATATTTTAAAATAACTGGTATCACTTTAGGAGTTGTAGATTTTGGGTATAAAATGTACAAAAATTACAATAAGACAAAATCAATACCCAAAACACTTATTGGAGCAACCGTAGATTCAATTAAAGATTTCAACGTTTTGGATGGAGTAACTTATGGTTCTTTTCTAGGTGCAAAAGGGGCGATAGCAGGAGTAATTGTAGGAGGAACAACTCAATTAATCAATCTATTTAACCCTAATTTTTTTGATGATGCAAAGCAATGGATTTTTGGATGGTATGATTCCATATTTAAAAAGAAACCAAAAGAAGTTAATGAAGAAAATGAGTTTAAGATTAGTAAAGAAGTGGTTTATGATCGAATTCAATTTTACTCTTTGCTTGCTAGTAAAATAGAAGCAGCAATCATAGTTCTTCGACGATTCTCTGATCAGTTTGAAGAACTAGCAAGTGGAAAAACAGCAATTTCTATTACAAAAGTTGGGATAGAAAAATTAATTAGTAAGTGTAAATCTTTATTAGATGAACATATTAGAATTACATTAGACGAATTAAAACAATTTCAAAAAGAAATGGGCAGTGTTTTTCATTATGATCAGTTACTGAATCAATATCAGCGTAATACTGTTGTTGTTAATAGAGAAAATAATGATGAAATCACAAAACATTTAAATCAATCTATTCAATGTTGTAATATATTATTAGATTATTTCAAACAAGAGAGTCAATTAGATCTTGCTTCATCAGCGATTTACAAATTACAAAAAGTACAGCAAGACTTGGAAAATCAGAAAAATAATATTGAAAATTTAAAAAATACAACTATTTTTTTGGAGGGATTAAATTTTTATGAATAAAGCAATTATATCAGAAATTCGCAGTAGAATAATTATGCTAAAAGAAATGAATCATTGTATTAAAAATTGTAGTTTTAATTATTTTAATTTGCAAGAGTGTAGCAAGTGTAATGAACAGATTTATCAAGACTTACTATATATTGTTAATTTATTGGAGATTCGATGTGGAAATCAAATATAAAATTAAAGAATTGACTTCATTAATTCAAATCATTGAAAAAGAGGTTGATTTATCGGATACAATTATAAAATTTGATTCATATGAATTTTTAATGAAAAATCGGGGTAAAGTAGAGAATAAATTTATTTTAAAACATCGAAGTAATAAAGAACGATTTAAAGTATTGGCACAAGATATTAATCATTTTTATAGACAATGTAAAAAAATATTACAGTATTTTGAAGAGGAGGATATACGATTATCAAACCAAAATAAAGATGGATAATAAAATCTATTTTTTATCTAAAATGTATCTCTTTTATCTTTCATAAAAAGTTATGTTATAATACTTTTTATGAAAGAAGGTTATTATGAATAAAAAATTTATTAAAATATTAAGTTTTTATCTAATCATTATGGTTAGTGCAAATGTCATTCATCCAATTACTCCAGAATTTATTAAAGTTAAAGCTTTTCCAGATTTTATGTTTGGTGTGGCCTTAGCAATGATGAATTTAACTAATTTTTTCTTTTCTAGTTTTTGGGGAAACATCTGTGATAAAGTTGGAAGACTAAAAATCATTATTATAGGATGTCTTGGGTATGCAATAGGACAGTTAGCTTTTGGTTATAGCCAAAGTGTTGAATTTTTAATTTTAGCTCGTTTAGTTGCTGGCTTTTTTACAGGGGCGTTTACTGTTCCAATTATTGCATATATTTCAGATATTTCTGCTCCAGAAGAATTAAAAAAACATTTAAGTATTTTTGTGACTTCTACAGCAGTTGCTTCAGCGACTGGGTATTATTTAGGAGGTATTGTTGGAACAAATTCATTAATGAATGCATTTTATTTCCAAGTTTTATTACTGATAATAGCAGTGTTATTTATTGGGTTTAGTGCCAAAGAAGTGAAAGAATTTTCGAATAAGATATCTTCTAAATCGGTAGTTCAAAGTTTAAATCCAATTCAAGTATTTTTAAAAAACAAAATTAGTCCAATTGTTGTGTTGATGCTAATGATTAGCTTTTTCGTATATTTTGGGAATACAATGTATGATAATTCATTTTCATTTTATTTAAGCAAGCAACTTTCAATGCCACCGTATGTAAACGGAGTGATTAAAGCAATAACTGGGATGACCACATTGATTTTAAATTTAACATTAATTAATTATT
Organism: Erysipelotrichaceae bacterium; assembly: GCA_041827565.1. Classification (GTDB taxonomy): domain Bacteria; phylum Bacillota_I; class Bacilli_A; order Erysipelotrichales; family Erysipelotrichaceae; genus CAMCRE01. The sequence goes on along the minus strand of JBHALC010000006.1, from coordinate 1,731 downwards.
TTTCAAAAAAATTTAAAATTACTTCACTTATTAAAAATATTTTAATAATATCTGTGGTAATTTTAGTAGTAATTGTTTTCTCTTTTAACCAGAATATGTTTTTTGCAGCTAATATGTTATTTTACATTGTGTTTATGTGTGCAATTCCATTGCAACAGTCTTTAATCATGGAAAATATTGACGAAAATATAAGAGGAAGTGCAAGTGGAATGATTAATGCAACTCGATCTATAGCAGGTGTTTTAGGATCGTTAATTGCGGGTTTAATATATGGAAAGTTGCCAAAAATTGAATTTCCTTATGCTACCATTGAAATAGTTTTTCCAATCTTTTTAAGTTTAATAAGTTTAATTATTTCAATTAGTTTAATTTTGTACTTTAACTTCAAAAATAAAAGTGGTATAATGGTAAAAAAGGAGAATAAACATGATTAATAATGAAAGAATAATTACACAATTTATTGAAATGGCAGAAATTTCTTCGCCATCATTTAATGAAAGAAAAATGGCAGATTACGTTATTAATGAATTTAAATCATTAGGATATGAGGTAGTTGAAGATGATGCTGGGTCTAAGATAGGTGGTAATACAGGAAATTTAATTATTGATATTAAAGGAAATGTAGAAAAAACAGTATTATTGTCAGCGCATTTAGATACAGTTGTACCTTGTGACAAGATTAATGTAATTCGCGAAAATGGAAAAATTGAAACGGATAAAACAAGTGTATTAGGTGGAGATGATAAATTAGGAATTGCGATAATTTTAGAATTAGTTCGAATTTATCCAACTTTGGAGAATCGTCCTAATTTAAAAATTGTGATTAGTGTGTGTGAAGAAAAAGGTCTTAAGGGAGCAAGTGCATTAGATCCTAAATATCTAAAAGGAGTAGATTTTGGGTATGTATTAGATGGAGGAGATGATGTGGGAGTAGCTACAACGAAAGCACCTTATCGTATAGCAGGAGAATTAATTGTTACAGGAAAAGAAGCCCATGCTGGATTAGAACCAGAAAATGGAATTAATGCATTGATGGTTGCTGCTAAAGCTTTAGCAGATTTAAAAGTAGGAAGAATAGATGAAATTACAACAAGTAATATTGGTATTGTATCAGGAGGGCTGGCTCAAAATATTGTAATGAAAGAAGTACGCATGCTTTATGAGACAAGAAGTATAGAAGAGTCACGAATCTTAAAACAACAAGAGATTGTATTATCAAAATTTGAAGAAGTATGTGCACAAGAAAAGGCAGAATTTACTCATACACTAAAAAAAGTTACAATAGGATATTCTATTGATGAAAATGCCCAATCTGTACAATTTGTTAGAGAGGCATGTCAAACTTTAAATATCCCATTTGCAACAGAAGCAAGTGGGGGGGCAAGTGATGCGAATATCTATAATGCTTATGGGGTGGAGTCTTTAGTACTTTCAGTAGGAATGCGCCAGGTACACACTGTGAATGAATATGTGTATGAAAAAGATTTAATCTTAGCAGCAAATCTGCTTCTAGAAACACTGAAAAAAGTAAGATGAAATGTATAAATTTTGTAGGTAATGAAACGCTTAAAACGCTAAAAACTACATTAGCTATGGCTTTGCACCTTGATTTTTTTGAAGATGAATATGGGTATTATACAATTGTTGAAGATTATGAATTTAAAACACTGCAGTTAATTTGTGGAGAAGAAAATATAAAGTTTATGATTTCTCATAATCGAGATAATTTGT
>JBHALC010000005.1:0-7866 GCA_041827565.1 Erysipelotrichaceae bacterium | reverse complement strand
CGGCTAAAATGCCCCGATTCAAAGAGCATGATAAATTTAAAGAAGATATTAAAGAATATCTTGATCTAATACTTGATGGAATTATTATTAAGTAAAACTTTATTTAGGAGGAATATTAAATGAGTTATAAAAATCCATACGAATATTTGTCTGGAAAACTAAACAATACAAAGTTAATTAATGCTGGTTTTTTAGAAAAAACTTATGATACTGGTAATGTTGAATTAAACTATATTGTTGGACCTAATAATGGGCCAAGTTTATTGTTGATTCCAGCTCAAATTGGTACATGGGAAAGTTATAAAAAAGTACTTTTACCATTATCAAAAATTTTTCAAGTTTATGCTATAGATATAAGAGGACATGGAAAATCTTCATGGACACCAGGGCATTATTCATGGAAAATTATTGGTGAAGATATAAAAAAATTTATAGAAAATGTAATAAAACAGAAAGTGATGATTAGCGAAAATTCATCAGGTGGTATTATTGCTCTTTAGTGTACTGCTAATATTGCTGAACATGTTTCTGGAATTGTTATGGAAGATGCTCCTATTTTTTCGGCTAAAATGCCCCGATTCAAAGAGCATGATAAATTTATATACAACGGATTAAAGCATATCGTTAATCAAATCGGAAATGTAGAAGATAGAGATCTAGCAAATTACTTTAAAGATATGGAAATACCCTCCTCTGATAAGAGAATTAAAAAAATTCCAGATTGGTTTGTTAGTTGGCTATCACGAAAAATTAAAAAATTTCAAAATAAATATCCTAATAGTCCTATTGAAATTGGTTTTCCGGATAGTTTACGTTTATTAATTAAATCATTATCTATGTTTGATCCAGATTTTGCTAGAGCATTTGTAGATGGCAGATTTTATGATGGTATTAACCATGCAGAAGCTTTTAAGAAAACAAAATGTCCTATATTACTTATTCAGGCAGATTGGAAACGATACGAAAATCATGGGCTTATCGGTGTATTTAATGATGACACTCAACATGCTATTTCTTTAGCTCCACAAATAATATACAAAAAAATTTCTGCTAATCATGTTATCCATACTTTCAAGTCAAAAGAATATATTAAACTATTATCAGAATTTAAAGAAATAATATCTAAAAATTCTATATGTAATAATCAGTAATAAAAAATATTATTATAAATATAAAACATGGTTAATAACTAAATTTTATCTAGTTATTAACCATGTTCTTTTTTTATTTATGTATTAAATCATATAAATCATTTTTAGAAATACGATATTTTTTAGCTATTTCTTTAATTGCACTAGATTTTTTTTCTCCTTTTAAAATTAAATCATTTAATTCATTAAGATAAACATCTTGACTTAGCGTTTCTTTTTCTTTTCCTTCTACCACAATTACAATTTCACCTTTTAAAGACTCTATTTCTAGCGACTGTTCTAAAGTAACTCGAATAAATTCTTCATGTTTTTTCGTTAATTCTCTTGCAATACAAACTTTTCGATTTCCAAATACTTCATACATATCTTGCAATGTTTTCGTAATTCGATGTGGACTCTCATAATAGATTAAAGTAAATGGATAATTTTGATGTTCATGTAATTGTTTTAATCTTTGATTTTGATTTGCATTTAAAAAACCAAAAAAGAAAAATGGATGTACACTAATTCCAGATGCAACTAAAGCATTTAATGCAGCATTACTTCCAGAAATAGGAATTACATTATATCCTAATTCAATTACTCTTTTACTTAATTCCACACCAGGATCACATAGAAGCGGATATCCAGCATCACTAATTAATGCAATATTTTTCCCTTCTTCTAATAATTTAATTATTCCATTTGTACTTTCTTTTTCATTAAAATTATGATATGAAATACACTTTTTCTTGATATTGAAGTAATGTAATAATACATTACTTGTTCGAGTATCTTCACAAGCAATAATATCTACCTGATTTAATATTTCTATTGCTCTAGGTGTCATTTCAGATAAATTACCAATTGGTGTAGCTACAATATACAAGCTATTTTTATCATTCTGAAAACTTTTTTGCATCATATTATAATAACCTCTTTTCAAAGTTACCCACTAATGATAACCCCTCACTCATTGTAATAAAGGCATTGGGATCTAATCCATACACAATTCGTTTTAATTCTAAAATTTCATACTTGCTTACTACTGTCATTAAAATATGTGTATCTTGATCTGCATATCCACCAAATCCATTCCAATAAGTCACTCCTCGCGTTAACTGACTAATAATCGCTTTATATACTTCTTTATTTTTAGTCACTACCATTACCGATACTTTAATATTTTGATAATGATAACGATCACACACTAATGCTAAAACCACTGCATAAATAACAGAATAAATTGCCGTTCCTAAATTAAATAATAATGCATAAGAAGAATAAATAACAATATTAATTGCTGTTGTAAGTTTTCCTACTGTAAAACTCTGTTTTTTTATTGAATAATATACCCCTAAAACATCTGTTCCCCCAGAACATCCTCCAGCTTGTAAACTCATTCCCACACCCACTCCTGAAACAAGTCCACCTACAATTACAGAAGTTAAAACATCTTTTACAATTAACTGATCTGGACTAGGAACAGGAATTAAAGAAAATGCAATCGTTTGAACTAAAATTGATAATGCTGTTTTATAAAAGAATTTTCTTGAAATTCCAATATAAGCTAAAATCATTAAAGGAATATTAAAAATAAAGTTAATAATACCTGCAATATCCATTCCATTAGGAATCATATCTCCTAATAATGGTTGGATAAAAGTACGCGCAATTTGAGCTGTCCCAATTACTCCACCATTATATAAATCTAAAGGAGCAATAAATAAGTTTACTCCAATCGGAAAAATAATCGCTCCTAAGATAATTAATCCAAATTCTTTAAACTTTTTATTCATATTACTCACCAATGAAATTAATTATTTCATCTAAGATTAAATCAACAGAAACTTCTTTTGCTTCTCCTACTCTTGGTTTAAACTCTAATTTATTTTCACTAATTTTCTTACCTACAACTACTTTTAAAGGTACTCCTATTAAATCCATATCTTTAAATTTAACTCCAGGTCTTTCTTTACGATCATCATAAATTACATCAATATTTTTGTTTTTTAATTCTTCATATAAACGATCAGCTACTTCTTTTTGCTCCACATTATCACGATCTACTACAACAACTGCAACACTAAATGGAGCAACCGATTTTGGCCATATTAAACCAAATTCATCATTATATTGTTCTGCAATTGCAGCCATACAACGCCCTAATCCAATTCCATAAGATCCCATTTCAACTGGAACTAATTTATTATTTTGATCTGCATACATTAAATTTAATGCTTGAGAATACTTATTCCCTAATTTAAATGTATTTCCAATTTCAATTCCTTTTACAAATGTTAAAGCCTTACCACTAATTGGGCATAAATCATCTTCACGAACTGTACCAATATCACCACTTAATAAAATATCGAATTCTTCAATATTTGTATTATCAAAGTGATAATCAACCTCATTTGCCCCAGTTACAAAATTATGCATTTGTAATACTTCTTGATCCGCAACAACTGGAATATTTAATCCAATTGGCCCAATAAACCCAACTTTTGTATTCACATTTGCAAAATCTTCTGCAGTTGCCATTTCAATTGTAGTAGCTTTTAATAATTTTAAAACTTTTGTTTCATTTAACTCACGATTCCCTTTTAATAAGAATGCATATAATTTACCATCTACTTTATATACTAAACATTTACAGAATTTAGAAGCATCTTTATTCATAAACGCTGCTACTTCATCAATTGTTTTAGCATTTGGTGTATGTACTTTTACTCTTTCTAAATGATCTTCTTTTACTTCTTCTTTTAATACAACTGGTGTAATTTCTAAATTTGAAGAAAATCCACTCTCATCACAAACTACTAAAGTATCTTCTCCAATATCACTAATTGCCTGGAACTCTTCAGATAATAATCCACCCATTACTCCTGTATCAGCTTTAACGATACGATAATTTAATCCCATACGATCAAAAATTCTTACATAAGCATCAAACATTTTTTGGTAACTTTCATCTAATCCAGCTAAATCAGTATCAAAAGAATACGCATCTTTCATAATAAACTCACGAACACGAATTAACCCATATCTAGGACGAGGCTCATCACGGAATTTCGTTTGAATTTGGTATAAATTAAATGGGAAATCCTTATAAGATTTTCCTTTCATTGTTCCCGCAATCGCAAATAATTCTTCATGGGTTGGAGCTAATACATACGGTTTATTAAAACGATCTTTTAATGAAAACATACTTGATCCAAATCCTACTCTTCGTCCAGACTCAATATATACATCTTCAGAAATTAGAGCTGGCATTAAAACTTGCTGTGCGCCTGTTGCATCCATTTCCTCTTCAATAATCTTTGTGATTTTTTGTAATACTTTATACCCTAAAGGCAATAGCATATACACTCCAGCACTTGATTTTTTTATCATTCCAGAACGAACTAATAAATTTCCACTTCTTGACTCTTCATCTTTAGAATCTTCTCTTAATGTATAAAAATACTGTTGACTTAACTTCATATTAATATATACCCTCTCTTTCTCTGCTAATTAACTTACGAATCATATCATCTTTATGCATAAATAAATCTGTTTTTACATATAATACTTGCATTGGTTTATTAGCGATTTCTACCTCATTACCATCACTATCTTTCATCTCACTAAAAATAAAATCACTATTTAATACTTTTGGTGAAAATAACTCTAAAATATCTGATTTTGAAAAATTGTTTCTTACTTGAATTTTTGTAATTCCATCCTTCGTATCTTCTAAAACATGAGCTACATAATCTTGAATTACACCAGATCCATTCACACCATATAAATGACCTTTTGCAGTCGGTAATCCACCATAAAATCCACTACTTGTCAGTCGATTTTCTGCACGAGCCATTTCATTATAATAATATTGCATTCTTTCAGGACTAATAAATCCTTTTTCATAGTATTCATCAATAATTTGACGATAAGTACGTACAACAACTGCAACATAATACATTGATTTCATACGACCTTCAATTTTTAAACTTGCTACTTTTGCATCTAATAATGCTGGAATATAATCTAAAGTCATTAAATCTTTAGAGCTCATTGAAAATGGATCTTCCACATCTGAAATTAAAATATCATTTTCATATAAAGCATATTTCCAACGACAACTTTGAGCACAACCACCACGGTTCGCATCACGAGCAGTCATACTATTACTTAATGTACACCTTCCTGAATACGCACTACACATTCCACCGTGAATAAACACTTCAATCGGTAAATCAACATTTCTCATTGTTTCTTGTGTTTCTTCAATCGTTAGTTCTCTTCCTAAAACAACACGATCTACACCTTGAGACTGCCAAAACTTAACTACACTACTATTCGTACTTGAATTTTGAGTACTTAAATGCACTTCCATTTGCTTTCTTACTTTTAATGCTCGTTTCGCAATTGTAAATGAAGCACAAATTACTGCAAACACACCCATTTCATCTAATGCAATTAAATATTCTTCTAATCCATCTAAATCATCCTCATGCGGAACCATATTTACAGTTACCATTACTTTAGAACCATATTTTTTCGCAAATTCGACTCCCTCTTTAATATCCTCTAATTCAAAATTACTGGCACGAGCACGCAAGGAAAACTTTTTACCACCAATATATACTGCATCTGCACCATACATTACTGCAATTTTTAAACGTGCTAAATCTCCACTAGGAGCTAATAATTCTACTTTTTCCATTTACTACCTCTTCGCTATTGTCTTATTATGTAAAAATCCTGTTGAAATACTCTCATCTTTTGCAAGATATGCATCAAATAATTCCTGTGGATTTTTTTGATTATCAATCACTGCTAAATAATCTTTTACTATTTCACATATTTCATCTACAGTTTTAAAAATACCTTCGATACGTAAATTACGAACACCACTATCAATCATTGTATTTACTTCATTAAATGAAGCTAAGGTAAATCCAGTAAAAATATGTGTTCCTAAATCATCTTCAATAATTGGAAACTTATCTTGACGATTTGCTTCAATTAAATAAAGATTATAATTATCTTTTAAACTACGATTTTCTCCTCTAAATTCTTGATAATTTGAAAGTAATACACGTTTAGAATAAAACATATTTAATCTTCCATGTACAATTACTTCTACTTCTCCTTTCGATTTTGAAGCAATCTCACATATTTCATCAAATGTAATTTCTTTCGCTAAAGTAACCATCTGACATCCTTCTTCTAAATATAAATTTACATCTTCACTATTTGTTAGTAGGGTATCAGGATTAAAGATCATTTTATGTTCCATATTTAATTGTTTAGCTAAATATAATGTTCCTAAATCAGAAAAATAAATTCCATCAACATCTAATTCCTTTAAATATTTCAAATGATTCTCCATTTTCTCTGTTTCTTCATCTGTAAAAATTCGCAATACACTCACATACATTTTAATTCCATGTTTAGCACATTCCGCTTTTATTTTAGGTAATTCTTCTACCTCAAAATAATGATCCGCACGCGTTGAAAAATAAGGAGTAGAAAAAATAATCCCATTTACACCTGCATCTTTCATTTTTGAAATGTCCTCTATTGTAGTTGCACTAGTAATAATATTAATCATAAAACACCTCTTAACTCATACTCATTATTATAACACAATTAGTGTAATCGTGCTTTTTTTAAATCACATATTATATAATCAAATAATTCAAATAAAAAATACTTATCTTTTTAAACAATAAAATTGTAATTTTGGCTATAATTTTACTTTAAACATTTACAACAAAATTGTTTTATGTTACTATGTTTAATGTATTTAGAATTAGCTCTCATAAAATATATCTACCCTTAAAAACATATTCTTTCTTTTAAAGCTATTTTCTAAATCATAAAAATAACCTTCCCTAACGGTTATTATGAAAAACAGTGTTCCCTACACTGTTTTTTTAATATAAATTCTTTAATCTTTTTAAATAACTATACTCTCTATAACGCGCAAAGCGTATTTTTTTTTCGCTTGTAGTACATTCTATCAATACTGCACTATCAATTGGAAAATATTTGTGGTCATAGCATAAATAAGCACCTTTAAAATTACTTGAAGTAATTTTAATATTTCGATTACACTTCATAATATATGGATTCCCTAAAGAATGGGATAAATGATGATGAATTCCCGTTACTTCTGCCATTTGAAGAAGTTGAATCCCATCATCTACTACTGCCCCTTTTAAAGCACGATTATACGCAGTAGACCCAGCTTGAGTTGAAACACATATTCCTGATCCATTAAAAGTTTCAAAATATTCATTATCAATATAAATATCCAAACTCTGTGTACGAATAATATTTTCAATACGCATTTCATTCAGTGCATGATACATTTCTCCATCAACTTTAATTTCTAATAAATGTGACTCGTAAATTTTATATTCATTTCTTTTCAAATCTTCGATAAATACATCAATTTCATCTTTTGTATAATCAGTAAAAAAACCCAGTGTTCCTGTATGAATTCCCACAAACCTTACTTGGTCAATTAAATGCATATACTTATGTAATGCATATAAAATAGTTCCATCGCCACCAACACAAATTACCAACTCTGGATTATGATGATCTACTTCTAAAAAATCTAATTTTTGATATAAAAATTCTGTTAATTCTTTTGATAGTGTATTATCTTTATTTACTATTGTATATTTCATCTTATCACCACCTTTATTATACCATACAAATACATATAAATGTACAT
>JBHALC010000004.1:0-4928 GCA_041827565.1 Erysipelotrichaceae bacterium | reverse complement strand
TAATTAATTTATAACTGTTGTTTTCCATTATTTTTTTCCTCCTTAATGACTCGCTTCTTTTAAAGTAACTTATAATACAATTTCTTTATTATCACGAATAATTTTAGCTTCTACAATATCTCCAACTTGTTTGTCTGAAATAGCATCTAATACATCATTAGTCGTTTTAATTTCTTTTCCATTAATTTCTTTTAATAAGTCATATCTTTTTAGAGCTTCATTTGTTGATTCACTAACATAAACACCCGCTGATTCTAATCTTGATCTAAATAGCTGGCTTTGTGTAACTTCTTGTACACTAATTCCTATAGTTGGTCTGTTTTTTACATATCCATTTGCGATAATATCTTTAGTAATTGAAATCATCACATTACTCGGAATCGCAAATCCTAAACCTTCCACTGTTTCTCCACTTGCCTTCTGTGTTACAATTCCTATTAATTGTCCAGACTCATTAAATAGTCCTCCTCCTGAATTTCCTTTATTAACTGGTGCATCTGTTTGAATTAATGGCAATTTATATGTACCTACATTTGATTCTCTACTTACTGCTGAAACAATTCCTTTTGTTACAGTCCCTCCTAATGTTCCTAGTGAATTCCCTATTGCAATTGCATTTTCTCCAACTACAACCTCATCAGAATTTGCAATTTCTGCTTTTGTTAGGCCAGTAGCTTCAATTTTTATTACTGCTAAATCCGTTCGAGAATCTCCACCAATTAATTTTGCTTGATGAACATTTCCATCATTTAACCTTACATTAATTTCTAACTCTTCACTGATTAATTGTCTTCCTGAAGCCACCACATGATAATTAGTTACAATATAACCATCATCACTAATAATTACTCCACTTCCCGCTGATGTAGCAACACTGCCAAAAGTTTGGTTTGAAATTTGAACTTCAACTACACTCGGACTTGTTTTTGTTACAATTTCACTCATCCCTAAATTTTGTGTTCGAGAGACTGGTGTTAAATTAGAAATTGTTGCTGATTTCTGTGCTGTTCTACTTAATTGATTTCCTAAGTATACTCCACCAATCGTCAAACTAGGTGTTGCAATCAAAAGCAAAATACTCATTCCAACCATAAATCTACGGTGTTTTTTTCTTTTTAGATTTTCTTCCTCTATTATTTTTTTTAGTTGTGTTATTTCTTCTTCTACTTCATTTGAAGAATCATTCAACACTATAATTTCTTCTTGTTGTAATTCTTCCATATTATTTCCTTCTTTCTGTAAGGTGTTTTTCCTTACAACTATACTATATCATATGAAACTTAAATAAACCTTAAAATTTTTAAAAAATGAATTTTTTTTATTATTTATGTTACAATAAAGATATACTGGAGGGGATTAAATATGAAAATACTTGTAGTAGAAGACGAGATTCATATTGCTGAGGCAATCAAGGAACTTCTAACAAAAGAGAAACATACGGTAGACTTAGCACATAGTGGATATGATGGATATTATGAAGCAGTAAATGGGGTTTATGATTTAATCATTTTAGATGTAATGTTACCAGAAATAGATGGTTTCGAAGTTACAACTAAACTAAGAAAAAGTAAAAACTTTACTCCTATTTTATTTTTAACAGCTCGTGATACAATTAAAGATAAAGTTCACGGTTTAGATATTGGAGGAGACGATTATTTAAGTAAACCTTTTAACGCAGATGAATTACTGGCACGAGTTCGCGTGTTAGGTAGAAGACACCAGGAAGTTATTGCAGATGAACTATTATTTGAGGATTTAAAGCTGAATTTGTCTTCTTTTGATTTACACTGTAATGATCATTTTATTCATTTAAGCCAAAAAGAATTTGATATTTTATCTTATTTTTTAAAAAATCAAAATTCAATTTTATCTAAAGAAGATATTTTATCTAAAGCATGGGGATATTATTCTGATGCTGAGTTTAATCATGTAGAAGTTTACATCTCATTTATTCGTAAAAAATTACAAAACTTAAATTCTAAAGTAATAATTGAAACGATTCGTGGAATTGGTTATCGACTAGGAGTTCAAAATGCTGAATAGATTAAGAATGAAGTTTGTTGGGATATCTTTAACATTATTTGGAATTGTACTAGTTGCATTTTTTACAGTTTCTTTTAATAATGCAACTAAAAAAATTGAAAAAAATTCTATCGAAATACTACAACAACTTTCAAATAATTATGGAAAACAAACTTCAGTATATACATCAAAATCTAATTTTATTGTTCCTCCTAACTTTACTGTTTTTCTAGATGATAAAGGTAAAATCGTTCCAAGTCTTACCGTATCTAATCCTATTAGTTTTGCTGGAACAAGCAATGAATTATTACAAGAGTTTATTGATGTCGTATTAAAAAACGAATATGCTACTGGCATTCTTCAAATTCAAAACACATCAGGTCTACGCTATCTTATTGTAAATCAAAATAATAATATTCGTGTTACATTTATGTCTCGTATTTTAGAAATTACTGAAATTGATAATGCAAGAATTGTCGCTACCAATAATACATTTTATTTAATGATTTTACTATTGATTACAAGTATTTTTCTATCAATTTGGACATTCAAACCTGTTAAAAAAGCTTGGGAAGAGCAACAGCAATTTTTAGCTGATGCTTCTCATGAACTTCGAACTCCACTTACTGCAATACAAGCAAATTTAGATGTTATTTTATCTACACCAGAAAAAACAATTGCTCAACAAGCCAAATGGATTCATTACATTAAAGATGAAGCTACTCGTATGCGTACACTCACAAACGATTTATTATTCCTAGCTAAAAATAATCTCCATGAAAAAGAAAAAGGACATAAAGTATTAAACTATTCTAAAATTGTTTCTAGAACTGTTTTATCTTTAGAATCCTTAGCCTTTGAGTCATCAAAAAGCTTAGAAGAAAAAATTAAGGATAATTTATTAATATTAGGTGATGAAAACAGATTAAAACAATTAATTATTATTTTAATTGATAATGCAATTAAATATGCTCCTAGTAATTCTACTATTAAAATAGTACTAGCTAAATCGAATTTAAAATCAATTTTATCTATTACTAACCAAACTAATGAATCTGTTGATACTTCAAAAATTTTTAGAAGATTCTACCGTGAAGACTCATCACGAAATAGACAAAATGGTGGTAGTGGTTTAGGTTTATCCATTGCAAAAACGATTGTTGAAGACCATAAAGGACGTATTTTTGCCAAATATCAAAATCAAAATTTAACCATTTCTGTTATATTCCCATTAGCCAAAAATAGAGGACAAAATTAATTGTCCTCTATTTTTATTAAATAATTTTATTTTCAGTATCTACATCAAAGAAGTGTACTTTAGCCATATCAATTGCTAATTCTACACGATCAACATTACTACTATCTACACGAGAAGAAACTTTAGCCAATACTTTTTGTCCTCCAATTTTTCCATGTAAGATATATTCGTGTCCTAATAACTCAGCTACTTCAACATCAAATCCAAATTTAGATTCTGGGTAAGTTTCTTTAACGATTCCTTCAATATGAATATCTTCAGGACGAACTCCAAAGATTACTTCTTTTCCTTCATATTCTTTTAATCCATCTTTAAACATTTCAGGAATTGCTACATTTAACCCTTCACATGTAAAGTATCCATTTTTGTAAACTCCTCTAATAAAGTTTGTTGCAGGTGCTCCTACGAAACTTGCTACGAAAATGTTCGCTGGGTCATTATAAATTTCTTTTGGTGTACCAATTTGTTGGATATATCCACCTTTCATAACAACAATACGACTCGCCATTGTCATCGCTTCTGTTTGGTCGTGTGTTACATAAATTGTTGTTGCATCTAAGCGTTTGTGTAATTTAATAATTTCAGATCTCATTTGAACACGTAATTTAGCATCTAAGTTACTTAAAGGCTCATCCATTAAGAATACATCTGCATTACGAACAATTGCACGTCCTAAAGCCACACGTTGTCTTTGTCCTCCAGATAATGCTTTTGGTTTTCTTTCTAAGTATTGTTCAATTTCTAAGATACGAGCAGCTTCTTTAACTCGTTTGTCAATTTCTTCTTTAGGCATTTTTTTAAGTTTTAATCCAAATGCCATATTATCATAAACACTCATGTGTGGGTATAATGCATATGATTGGAATACCATCGCAATATTACGATCTTTTGGAGATACATCATTCATTACTTTACCATTAATTTCTAATGTTCCTGCTGAAATATCCTCTAACCCTGCAATCATACGTAATGTAGTTGATTTACCACATCCAGATGGTCCTACGAAAACAATAAATTCTTTATCAGCAATTTCTAAATTAAAATCAAAAACCGCTTGTACATTATTGTCATAAATTTTATCAATATTTTTTAAACTAAGTGTTGCCATAATAGCCTCCTTTTTATTACATTTAAATTATATACCATAAAAACAAGTGATTATTATGCATATTGCACAATAATCACTTGTTTAGTTGCATATAGTAATAAAACAGTAACGAATTCTTATAATCACGAATATCTACACCACATTGATCAATAAATTGCTGAATTCGATAATTAAAAGTATTACGATGAATATAAATATCTTTGGCTGTTTTTATTGAATTTAAATTATTTAATAAATAAGTAAACGCAGTATGAATTAAATGAGGTTCTACATTTATAAATAATTTTTGCAATTCTTTTTGAACTTTCACATTATTTAACATAAGTTGTTTTAACACAAGATCACTAATATGATAATATTCATTTGCAGCATAGTTACAATGATTAAGCATAATATGACACAAATTATCTCGATTATGAGAAATCATAAACTTTATATTTTCTTCTCCACAAATTAACTGCAGTGTTTTAAATTCATAATCTTCAACAATTGTATAATACCCATATTCATCTTCAAAAAAATCAAGGTGCAAAGCCATAG
>JBHALC010000003.1:0-18604 GCA_041827565.1 Erysipelotrichaceae bacterium | reverse complement strand
ATCATTATTGTGTTAATCGCTGTAATTGGTTATGGGATTATTCATATGCTTTCACAACCAAAATCTGAGCCTACTACTCCTCCTAGTGTAGTAGAGACAAGACCACAGGTTACTCCAGCACCTGCAGTTACACAACCTGAGGTAAAAGAGGAAAAAATTGAAATAAATGCTAAAAGTCAAACTATATATGAAGTAAAATTGAAAAAAGAAGCAGCATTTAAAATTGTATTGGAAGAAGATAGTTGGATGACTTTTCAAGGTAGTACAGCTCCACTAGCAGAAAAGGTTTATAGAAAAGGTGAGAATCCAAGCTTAAATGTGAAGCCACATGAGAAAGTAGTGGTTCGATTGGGAGTTGTAAAATCTAATTATTTTATGATAGATAATCAAAAAATTGAATGGAATCAAAATCTAAATAAAGATGTTCCTCAAACTTTTGAGATACATCTTATAGGAGAATAATAATGAATTTACCAACAAAAATAACAGTATTTAGAATATTGATTGTTCCTGTAATTTGGATAGTATTATTAATGCCGTATCTTCCAGAAATAATTCGATATTCAATTGCATTTACTTTATTTACTATAGCAAGTATTAGTGATTTTTTAGATGGTTATATTGCACGAAAATACAATATGATTACATCTTTAGGAAAATTTTTAGATCCAATTGCAGATAAAGTATTAGTAAATAGCGTATTTATTTTTCTAGCATACCATAATAAAGTTAATTTAATTTTAGTGTTACTGATGATTACTCGTGATACATTAGTAGATGCTTTACGAATGAATGCAAGTGAAAAAGGGATTGTGATTAGTGCAAAACTTTTAGGAAAATTAAAAACAGTTTTCCAAATGCTAGCAATTGCAATTGGATTATTCCCAATTGATTTTGGGATTGCTAATTATGTTACTATTATTGCTACCATTGTTTCTTTAATTAGTGGACTAGATTATTTCTTAACATTAAGAAAAGATATTTTTTAGGATTTTTAAATTATTTGGATTATAATAGAGTGTAGGAGATATAAAATGGAAGAGAAAAAAACAAAGAAAAAAGTAGAAGTAAATGAAAGTGATGCAATATTAAATTCAGTAATGGCTGAAGTTGAGAAGCAATATGGGAAAGGGTCAATTATGCGCCTTGGGGATAGAAGTGCATTAAATATTGATGTAATTTCTTCTGGATCAATTAAAATTGATGCTGCGCTTGGAATTGGTGGATTTCCTAAAGGTAGAATTATTGAAATATTTGGACCGGAATCAAGTGGTAAAACGACAATTGCATTACATGCGATTGCATCTTGTCAAGCAAAAGGGGGGAGAGCTGCATTTATTGATGCAGAACATGCAATAGATCCTGTTTATGCTAAGAATTTAGGTGTAAATATTGAAGAATTATTACTATCACAACCTGATAGTGGAGAGCAAGGATTAGAAATTTGTGAGATGCTTGTTCGTTCAGGAGCAATTGATTTAATTGTGGTGGACTCTGTAGCTGCATTAGTACCACAGGCAGAATTAGATGGAGAAATGGGAGATGCTCAGGTAGGGTTACAAGCTCGTTTAATGTCTAAAGCAATGCGTAAAATGTCAGGTGCAATGAATAAAGGTGAGTGTACAGTAATTTTTATTAACCAGTTAAGAGAAAAAGTAGGAATTAGCTATGGTAATCCTGAAACAACACCAGGAGGTAGAGCATTAAAATTCTATTCATCAATTCGTTTAGATATTCGTAAATCTGAAGCAACAAAAGTTGGAAGTGATGTTGTAGGAAATAAGGTGAATGTAAAAGTAGTTAAAAATAAAGTTGCTCCGCCATTCAAGGTTGCTACAGTAGATATTGTTTATGGAGAAGGAATTTCGTATGTTGCTGAGGTAATTGATTTAGCAGTAGATTATGATATTATTTTAAAAGCAGGTGCATGGTTCTCTTATAACGGTGATAAATTAGGACAAGGGAAAGAAAATGCAAAAGCATTCTTAAAAGAAAATCCAGATATTTTTAAAGAAATTGAAGAAAAAGTGTTGGAAAATGTTCGAAATGCAAGCTAATGCTTGCATTTTTAATTTAAACCATATATAATATAACAGTAGGTTTTAAGGGAGGTGACAATGATGGCAAAAGTTATAGTAAAAGAAAACGAACTTCTTGATGATGCATTACGTCGTTTCAAACGTCAAGTTTCTAGAAATGGATCCCTAGTAGAAGCTCGTAAAAGAGAGTTCTATGTAAAACCAGGTGTACGTCGTAAATTAAAATCAGAGGCTGCACGTAAAGCTCGTAGAGGAAAATAAGCAAGCGATTTAATAAAATCGCTTTTTTTATTAGTGAGTATTGATTGATAAAAAAGTTTAACTATTATATAATATTAGGTAGAAATATTGAGGTGATGAAAAATTGGATAGTTCCCAGATAGGATTATTGTTAACGTTAGTGATATTAATTGTGTTGAGTGCACTTTTTAGTGCTTCTGAAACTGCAATTACAAGTATTAATACAATAAGAATAAAACAGTTAGCAAAATCTGGTAATAAAAAAGCACAATTCATTTATGAATGTAGTGAAAAAGTGACAAGATGTATTACATCTATTTTAATTGCAAATAATATTGTAAATATATTAGCTTCTGCATTAACGACAGCACTGTTTACAGTTTGGTTTGGAGTGTATGGAGTGGCATATGCAACTGTAATCATGACAATTATGATTTTAATCTTTGGTGAGATTGCACCTAAAATTATTGCGAGACAGCATAGTGAAAAAGTAGCATTATCATTAAGTTTTGTAATTAGGGTTATTTTGTTTATATGTTATCCATTAGCTTTATTTGTGGAAAAAGTACAACAAAAGTTTATTAAAAATAATGATATGGTTACAGCTACTGAAGATGAATTGTTGGAAATTGTTTCGACGATTGAACAAGAAGGGGTATTAGAACAAGAGGAACGAGAGTTAATTGAAAATGTGATTGAGTTTAATGATACAACTGTTAAAGATATTATGGTTAAAAAAGAAGATGTGATATTTATTTATGATAATACTTCATATTCTACTTTACGGCAAATTTTAAAAACAGAAAAATATTCAAGATTACCTGTTTTATCTAGAGAAACAAAAGAGGTTGTAGGAATATTAAATATTAAAGATGTATTTGATTGTTTATTGTATAATGAACCGATTGTAATCACAAAGATTATGAAAAAGCCGATTTTTGTTTCAAAGCGAAAAAAATTACCAGAAGTTTTAGAAAGTATCCAAAAATCAAGAGAGCATATTGCGATTGTAGTTGAGAACTTAAAAAATAATCAGTATGTAGGAATCATTACTTTAGAGGATATTTTAGAGGAACTAGTTGGTGAAATTTATGATGAGCATGATCATTTGCCAAAAGATGTTGTTGAAATAGGAAATCATACTTATTTAATTATTGGATCATTATCTTTAAAAGAATTTTTTGAAAAATATGATTCTTTAGATCAATTGCCTAAAACCACAGCTCGTAATTTTAGTGAATGGATTTATGAATTAGTTGGTGAAAAGAAAGTTCGTAAAAACAAAGAAATTGAATTTGAAAATTTTTACATTACCGTCTTAGAAACAAAAGAAGGTTATGCAACTAAAATAGAATTAGAGATTAATACAAAGGAGGAGTAGTATGTTTTTAAAAGAGATTAAATCAATGAATACACCACTTGCAATAGGAGCGTATTCACCAGCAGTAAAATTAGGTGATTTTGTGTATATTTCAGGGCAATTACCTGTAAGTATTGAAACAAATGAAATTGTTGAAGGTGGAGTTAAAGAACAAACTCATCAAGTGTTAAAAAATATTCGTGCATTATTAGAAGAAATGGATTTAGATTTTAGACATATTGTTAAGACAACGATTTTTATTAAAAATATGGAAGATTTTCCAATAATTAATGAGGTTTATTCTCAGTATTTTGCGTATCCTTATCCAGCTCGTTCAACAGTTGAAGTAAGTGCATTACCTAAAAATGCTTTAGTTGAGATTGAATGTTTTGCAATAGATACATTAGAATATGAGCAAGGAATTGATTGTGAGTGTGGATGTCATAATCATGATTGTGGATGTGAAGATCATTCATGTTGTTGTGGAGGACAAAAGGATGAGTAAGACTCATCCTTTTTTAAAAAAAGTACTTGGAACAAGTTTCTTTTTAAGTATTTTTTTAATTTTATTATCCACTAGTATTTTATTTAATTCGTTTAATTTAAAATTTTATGAGAAACAGTTTAATCGTTTACAATTAGAAAATGAATTAAAAATATCTCAATCTGATTATCTTAATGCAACAAATGATTTGTTTCAATATATTAATGGTAAGCGAGCTGAAATTACAGTTCGAGCAACAATTGATGGAGTAGAACAAGATGTGTTTAATGATAAAGAAAAAGCACATATGGTTGATGTCCGTAATTTGTTTCAATCATTAAAAAGATTGACTATTATTTTATTGACGATTATTTTCGGAATTTTACTAATTGTGTATATTCGTTTAAAAAGAGAAACGATTCGTTTAGTTAGTACTTATCGATATGCGTTGTTTATTTTCTTAGGAGGTTTATCAATCATTGGAATTTTGATGGTTACACAGTTTAATTTATTTTGGGATTTATTCCATAGAATATTATTTAGTAATGATTTATGGTTATTAGATCCTAATACAGATTTTATGATTCGAATGTTTCCATTAGAATTATTTAAATCAATGGTTTTCACAATTATGGGATGGTTTATCTTAGGAATGTTTTTAATTGGATTTATGGTGCATTTAGCTAAGAAAAAATCTTTGTAATTTAGTTGTATTTATGGTAAAATAAATAGGTAAAAGGAGCTTAAAATGAATAAAAGTAATAAAAAAATCATTTTTACTTTTCTATGTATTATATTAGGAAGTTTAGTTGCTGCCTTTAATATTAAAACTTTTGTAGGGAGTGCTGGATTATTTCCAGGAGGATTTTCTGGGGTTACAATATTAATTCAAAGAATATTTAAAACATATTTAAATATTGAAATTTCGTATAGTATTTTAAATGTAGGATTAAATATTATTCCTGCTTTTATTGGATATCGTTATGTTGGAAAGAAATTCACAATTTTTTCTATTATTGCAATTGTTTTGACAGCAGTTTTCGTGGATATAATACCTTCAACAAAAATGAATGGTGATATTATATTATTGTCTATTTTTGGTGGTATTATTAATGGTGTGAGTATTTCTATATTGTTAAAAGGAAGATTAAGTTCAGGTGGAACAGATTTTATTGCAATGGCTGCTAGTAACAAGTGGAAAATATCAACATGGAATTATGTATTAATTTTTAATGCAATTATAATTATTATTTCAGGAATATTATTTGATTGGAATGTTGCATTATATTCTATTTTATTCCAATTCTGTTCAATTCAGGTTGTAAATACATTCCATATTCGATATAAAAAAGTTAGTTTATTTATTATCAGTGATAAAGTGGAGGAAATTGGAGATGCATTAATCACGCATATGCGTCATGGTGTTACTAAATTTGAAGGTATTGGTTGTTACAGTAATTCAAAAAGAAGTATGCTTTATACAGTATTGAGTGAAGAACAATTAAAATTTGCAGTAAAAACGATTCAAAGTATTGATAGTTATGCTTTTGTGAATGTTGTCCGAACAGAACAAATAAATGGATTATTTAATTTAGATCCATTTGAATAGGAGGTTTTTATGAAAAAGCAATCTGCTTTTAAAAAATGGTTTAGGAGACTATTAATGTTGGTGTGTTTAGTTGTTTTTTGTTATAGTGCAGTGCAATTAGGAATTACTTTTATTGCAAGTCATGAACAGAAAAAAATTAAACAGCAAGTAGATTTAGTGGTAAAATTGCCAGAAAATATTGAGGAAAAGAACGAATTTAGTGTGGATTTTAATGAACTTAAACGAATTAATCCAGATATCATTGCATATATTTTGATTCCGAACACTAATATTTCTTATCCAATTGTTTATAAAGAAAATGATAATGATTACTATTTAAGAAGAGATTTAAACGGTGCTTATTCTCCTCCAGGTTCGATATTTATGGATGGAGAGGCAAAACCAGATTTTAGTGATCGTCATACTTTTATTTATGGACATAATATGAAAGATAAAACAATGTTTGGTGATATAGCTAGCTTTTTTGATCAGGGATTTTTTGATGAGCATCCATATGTATATATCTTTACACCAACAAAAAACTATCGTTTAGATGTAATTGCGGTGGAAAGAGCACCAGTTAATGGTGTAGCTTATGAAACAGTTGGATTGGATACAGATTCAGAAATGCAAGTTTATATTAATAATTTAAAGCAAAATGCGAATTTATATCGTGAAGTAGATGTTAAAGCAAGTGATAGCATTGTAACTCTTTCAACTTGTGGATATTATGATATTAAAAATACACGAGATATTTTACATTTAAAAGTAAGTGAGTGGAAAAAATAGTATGAAAATTTTATTTGCAACTGGGGGAACGGGAGGACATATTTATCCTGCGATTGCTCTAGCGAATCGTTTAAAAAAAGAACATCAAATCTTGTTTGTGGGAACCGATAATCGTATGGAGCATACGATTATTCCTCAACATGGATTTGATTTTAAATCGATTCATATTGAAAGTTATGAAGGTAGTATTATTTCAAGAATTAAAGCTTTAGCAACAGTAGGTACAAGCTATTTTGAAGCTAAAAAAATAGTAAAACAATATAAACCAGATTTAATTATTGGATTTGGGGGATATGTAAGTTTACCATTATTAATGGTTGGAAAAAGACTTAAAATTAAAACATTAGTTCACGAACAAAACTCGGTTATGGGTCAAACTAATAAGATGATGTATAAAGATGTGGATGGGGTAATTGTTTGTTATAAGAATTTATTAGAAACCTATCCAGATAAAAAAGTTCGCTTATTAGGAAATCCACGATCAAGTGAGATTTTAGAGTCGTTTGATCAAAAGTATTTTGATTCATTAAATCTAGATAAAAATAAAAAGAAAGTTTTAATCGTGATGGGTAGTCAGGGTTCTGTGACGATGAATCATAAATTAGTTGCTTTTCTAAATCAGGTTAGTGATGAGTATGAATATTTATTTGTAATTGGGAAAAGAGATTATTCACTATTTAAAGATAAAATCACAAATCCTAATATCAAAGTTTATGATTATTTAGAGCAAGGTAAAATTTTAGCTAAAATTGATTTGATTATTGCACGTGCTGGAGCAACAACCGTATCAGAAATTACAGCCTTAGGAATTCCATCTATTTTAATTCCAAGTCCATATGTTGCTCATAATCACCAGTATTTTAATGCTCGAGAATTGATTAAAGAAAAGGCAAGTATTTTGATGCAGGAAAGTGATTTTACAGCACAAAGACTAGAACATAGTATTTCTCATATTTTAGAAGATGAAAATTTCTATCAGACTTTATCCAAAAATGCATTAAAATTGGGAACACCAAATGCAATAGAAGATATTATTCATTTTATTGGAGAAATAATGGATGAGTAAAATTGATGAGTTTCAAATTCCTAATTTTAATGATGAATCATCTGAATTAAAATTTGAAAATATTACGATTAATCGTAATGAGGAAATAGATTATTCTACTCTAAAAAATGAGAAAAAGAGAAAAAGAAAAAGGCGTCGTTGGATTCGTGTTATTATAGTAGTTTTATTATTTGTAGGTTATTTATTTACACCGTTTTCTAATGTGAATGAAATACAAGTTTCAGATACGATGTATGTAAGTAAAGAGCAAATTATTGAATTAAGTAAACTAGATAAAAATTCTAAGTTTATTTTAATTCATGATTTCTTTAAACCTAAATTAAATCATGATTTTATTGAAGACTATAAAATTATAAATTATTATAATGGTACGATTCGATTAGAGGTAAAAGAGAAAAGAGCATTTGGTTATATTGTTAGTAGTGATTCAATTGATTTATTAGTTAAAGATGGAAAATTAGTCTCGTTTCCTAATTTAGAAGATTATATTTTAAGTTTACCTAAAATTAATTCTAGTGATGAAGAATTTTTAAAACTACTATCTGAAGGAATGGAAAAACTAGATCAAAATGTAATTTCTAGAATTTCTGAAATAGATATTTTAGTTTTAAGTTATGAAAAAAATGCATTTATACTGCATATGGAAGATGGGAATAAAATCTATGGTAGTACGAAAGACTTGCATTTAATGAAGAATTACAATAATATATTAGAGTCAGTAAATGAAAAAAATCAATGTATTCAGTTAGATGAATCTACAAATAGTGCATTTAAATTTAAATGCCCATAAGAAAAAAGGAGGACAAAAATATGTCAATTAGACAAGTTACAGATTTAGGTACAATTAATGTAACAACAGAAGCAATTGCAACTTTAACAGGGGGAGTAGTAAGCGAATGTTATGGTGTAGTTGGAATGAGCAGTCAAAAGTTTTTTAAAGATGGGTTATCAGAATTATTAAAGAAAAATAACTACTCAAAAGGAATTGTAGTAAGAGAAGTTGAAGGGGAACTTGAACTAGATATTTATATTATTGTTTCATTTGGTGTTCGTATTTCTGAGGTAGTTCACGAAGTTCAAAAGAAAGTAAAATATACTTTAGAAAGCACATTAGATTTAAAATTTAATCATGTTAATGTGTTTGTTCAAGGTGTTAAAGAAATTAAGTAGGTGATTAAATGAATACGATTAATGTAGAATTATTTTTAAAAATGATTGAGAATGGTAAAAATAACTTAGCTAACCACCAAGCTGTAGTAGATGCATTAAATGTATTCCCTGTTCCAGATGGAGATACAGGTTCAAACATGACGATGACATTTACTGCAGGGGTAAATGATACTTTAAAAACACCAGTTCAATCAATTGCAGAAGCTACAAAAGCTTTATCTCGTGGATTATTAATGGGAGCTCGTGGTAACTCAGGAGTAATTTTATCTCAGATTTTTAGAGGATTTGCGAATGCATTACAAAATGTAAAAGAAGTAGATGCAAAAGCATTAGCAGTAGCCTTTGATGAAGGAGCTAAAGTTGCATATAAAGCAGTAATTAAACCGGTAGAAGGGACAATTTTAACAGTAATTCGTGAAGCGAGTTATTACACTTTAAGCTATGCCAATGAAGAAAAAGTTACTGTAGAAGCTTTATTTGAAAAATTAGTTAGTGAAGCAAAAGCAAGCTTAAATCGTACACCAGAGTTATTGCCAATTTTAAAAGAGGCTAATGTCGTTGATAGTGGTGGACAAGGTTTAGTATTTGTTTTAGAAGGTTTTTTAGAAGCAGTAAAAGGGAATGTAATTGCAACAGATAAAGTTGAAGCAAGTGCAACTGTAGTGGCTGAACATGATCATGATGAATTTGGATATTGTACAGAGTTTATTGTACGATTAAATCCAGAAATTACGTTTAGTGAAGAAAAATTAAAACATGAATTAATGGAAATTGGAAATAGTCTAGTTGTAGTAAGTGAAGATGATATTGTTAAGGTACATGTTCATACTTTAACACCTGGAGTTGCTTTAAACTTAGGACAACAATATGGTGAATTTGTGAAGTTAAAAATTGAGAATATGCAAGAACAACACGATAACTTACAAACTGCAAAACCAAAAGAAAAATATGCATTAGTAGCAGTAGCAGTAGGAGAAGGAAGTACACAGATGTTTAAAGATTTACGAGTAAATCATGTAATTTCTGGTGGACAAACGATGAACCCTTCAACTGAAGATTTTGTGAGTGCAATTGAAAAATTAAATGCAGAGACAATCTTTATTTTACCAAATAATTCAAATATTATTTTAGCAGCACAACAAGCAGCAACAATTTTAGAAGACAAAAATATTATTGTAATCCCATCTAAATCTATTCCACAAGGAATGAATGCTTGTATGATGTTTAATAATGAAGGTAATGTTGAAGACAATACAACGAATATGATGGCAGCTATTGAAGAAATTCGAACAGGACAAGTTACATATTCTGTTAAAGATACTACTTTTGATGGAGTAGAAATTAAAGAAAATGAGTTTATTGCAATCAAAGAAAAAACAATTGTAGCTTCTTATCCTTCTAAAGTTGATGCACTAAAAAAATTAATGGAGTCAATGATTGATGAAAATAGTGAAGTTGCATTCTTAATTTTAGGTGAGGATATTGATGCTGAAATTGAAGAAGAAATAACTCAATATATTGAAGAAAATTATGATATTGAATTAGAAGTTTATCATGGAGATCAACCAGTATATAGTTTTATTGTAGGGATTGTATAGTATCAAAAACTTTAAGCGAAAGCTTAGAGTTTTTTTGTATAGTGTCTAGGACAATAAACTTTTAAAAAAGTAATTTTCATTGTATAATAATAGTATTATCCTGGAGGGTGTTCATGAAAAAAATATATACAACAATGGATGGAAATACAGCTGCAGCATACTGTTCGTATGCTTTTAGTGAAGTAGCTGCAATTTACCCAATTACTCCTTCCTCAAGTATGGCTGAATTAGTAGATACTTGGTCAAGCGAGAATAAAAAAAATATTTTTGGGAATAAAGTAAAAGTAAGTGAAATGCAGTCTGAATCTGGTGCAATTGGAGCAGTTCATGGTGTACTCCAATCTGGTGGGTTGGCAACAACTTATACGGCTTCACAAGGATTATTATTAATGATTCCTAATATTTATAAAATGGTAGGAGAATTACTGCCTGGAGTAATTCATGTTGCTGCAAGAAGTATCGCAACAAAATCATTATCTATTTTTGGAGATCATCAAGATATTTATGCAATTAGACAGACTGGAGTTCCAATTTTATGTAGTCATAGTGTTCAAGAAGTAATGGATTTAGCAGGAATTGCACATTTAAGTGCAATTAAAGCACGAGTTCCATTTGTTCATTTTTTTGATGGATTTAGAACTTCACATGAAATACAGAAAATAGAAGTATTAGATTATCAAGTATTTGAAGACTTAGTGGATTATGAAGCATTACAATATTTTAGAAGTAAAGCATTAAATCCACATAGTAATCCAGTTGTTCGAGGAAGTGCTGAAAATGATGATATTTATTTCCAATCACGAGAAGCACAAAATTTACATTATGATAATGTAATTAATGTTGTTGAAGATTATATGAATAAAATTAGTGAAATTACAAATCGAGAATATAAACCGTTTGTGTACTATGGTCATCCAAAAGCTGAAAAAATAATTGTGGCAATGGGAAGTGTAACAGAAACGATTCAAGAAGTAGTAGATTATCTGAATTTGAATAATGAAAAAGTTGGATTAATAAAAGTTCATTTATATCGACCATTTTCAGTAAAACACTTAAAAAATGTGATTCCCTCAACTGTAAAAAAAATAGCAGTATTAGATCGAACAAAGGAAATGGGAACACATGAACCTTTATATTTAGAGGTAGTAGAAGCATTTAAAAATGAAAATATTTTAATTCTTGGAGGAAGATATGGTTTAAGTAGTAAAGATACAACTCCTAGTCAAATTAATGCTGTATATCATCATTTAGATAAAGTAAATCCACATAATGGATTTACAATTGGAATTAAAGACGATGTGACTAATTTATCATTAGACGATATTGATATTGAACTAAATCATAATTATACTTCTTGTTTATTTTATGGATTAGGTAGTGATGGAACAGTTAGTGCAAATAAAAATTCAATCAAAATTATAGGTGATCATAGTGAAAAATTTGTTCAAGCATATTTTGCGTATGATTCTAAAAAAGCAGGTGCTATTACTCGAAGTCATTTGCGTATTTCAGAGCAAAAAATTAAATCAACTTATTATGTGAAAGAAGCAGATTTCATCTCAGCAAGTATGGATTCATTTTTAATGCAGTATGATATGTTAAAGTATATTAAAAATAATGGGACATTTTTATTGAATACTAATTTTGAACCTGAAAATATTGAATCATTTTTACCAAATCGTATAAAAGTTCAATTAGCAGAAAAACAGTGTAAATTTTATATTATTGATGCAACCAAAATTGCACAAGAAGCAAATATGGGAAAAAGAACGAATACCGTTTTACAGTCTGCATTTTTTGCTTTAAATCCACAACTTTTAGATTATAATGAAGCTAAAATCTTAATGAAGGAAGCAGCAAGTAAAACTTATGGTAAAAATGGAGAAGAAATTGTACTCGCAAATCATAATGCAATTGATTTAGCACAGCAAGGATTAGTTGAAATAGAAGTAAAGCCTGAATGGAAAGAATTGAATTATAATCGTAATAATACAAGATTAAGTCAGGACTACTTTACTTCATTTGTGGAAGAAATAAATTCTTTAAATGGATATGATTTACCTGTTTCAATGTTTGCAGATGAAAATAAAAAAGACGGTACTTTAAAACATAATATTGCTTTTGATGAACATCGAAAAATTGCAACACAAGTTCCGAGATGGTTACCTGAAAATTGTATTCAATGTGGATTTTGTACTTTTGTGTGTCCACATGCTACAATTCGTGCCTTCTTATTAAATGGTGAAGAAATTGAAAATGCACCACAAGACTTTGAAAGTTTAAAAGCATTAGGAAAAGATGTTGGGGATTTAAGATTTAGAATTCAAGTTTCACCTGATAACTGTGTAGGATGTAGTTTATGTGTAACGGAATGTCCTGGTAAAGGTGGTAAAAAAGCATTGGAGATGGTTGATGTAGATCAAATGATGTATGAAGCGCCTCTTGCTAATTATTTATATAAGAAAACAGAATATAAAACACAGTATTTTTCAACAGATACTGTAAAAGGAGCTCAATTTGCAATGCCATATTTTGAAGTGAGTTCTGCTTGTGCAGGATGTGGAGAAACACCATATTATCGTTTAGCAAGTGCTTTATTTGGTAAGGATATGATTGTAGCAAATGCAACAGGATGTTCTTCGATTTATTGTGGTACAGCTCCGACAACACCATTTGTGTCTGATAAAGATGGCCATGGAATTGCTTGGGGAAACTCACTATTTGAGGATAACGCTGAGTATGGATATGGGATGGCATTAGCCCAACAATTTAAACAGGAAAGAATTTTACAGTTGATTTTTGAATATAAAGATCAAGTTAATATGGAATTAAGTCAATGTTTTGAAGAATATTTAGAAAATATTCATAATCGTGAATATTTACATAAATTCTTGCCAAAATTAATAGAATTATTAAGTCAAGATTCACATCCAAATAGTAAATTATTACTTGAAATGGAAAGAGATTTAATCTCAAAATCAGTATGGATCATTGGTGGAGATGGATGGGCTTATGATATTGGATTTGGTGGATTAGATCATGTATTAGCGAATAATATTAATGTGAATGTATTAATATTGGATACTGAGGTATATTCTAACACAGGAGGACAATCATCCAAATCAAGTCAAGCTGGTTCAATTGCCAAATTTACAGCGAGTGGTAAGCAATCAAGCAAAAAAGATATTGGTCAAATTATGATGACTTATGAGCATGTTTATATTGCTTCGGTTGCAATGGGAGCGAATCGTGCTCAAACCTTAAAAGCGTTTAAAGAGGCTGAGAGTTATCAAGGTCCATCATTAATTATTGCATATTCTCCATGTATTGAACATGGAATTAAAGGAGGATTATCAAATCATCAAATTACACAGAAAAAAGCGGTTGAATCTGGATATTGGGTATTATATCGCTATGATCCAAGAAAAGAAAGTAAGCAATTGATGATTGATTCAAAAGCACCTGATTTTGATAAGTATATTGATTTTATTTTAACTGAAACAAGATATGCTCAATTACCGAAAAAAGAAGGAGAATCTGCTTATACTCTACTTGAAAAATCAAGAGAAGATGCAAGAAGAAGATATAAACGACTTGTAGCCTTAGCAAGTGTAGAATAGAAAAATAGTAGCTAAATTTTTAGCTACTATTTTTTATACCATTTTCCATAAATACCACAAGGAAGTAGTGTGTTGGTCTTTGTAATAGGTAGAGTATTTTCTCCTGTTTCAATTATACCATGTGGAAGTTTTTTTCCGATTGTAGATTGAAGTAAATTGTTTAATACTAATGAACTAAATCCAGTAGTGTAGCAATTTACTAAAAAGAATATCGGATCATCATCTAAAATATCAATACATTTTGTGATTAATTTATAGATTTGTTCTTCAATTTTCCAAACTTCTTTATTTGGTCCTCGTCCATAACTTGGAGGGTCCATTAAGATACCATGATATGTATTTCCTCGTCTTTTTTCACGCTCTACAAATTTTAAAACATCATCTACGATAAATCGAATTTCATTTTGCGATAAACCTGACAAATCACGATTTTCTTTAGCCCAAGCAACCATTCCTTTACTTGCATCCACATGAACTACTTTAGCTCCAGCACTACTACAAGCCATTGTAGCTCCTCCTGTATATGCGAATAAGTTTAAGACACGAATTTCACGCTTTTCTTTTTTTATTTGATCCATCATAAAGTCCCAATTACTAGCTTGTTCTGGAAAAATACCAGTATGTTTAAATCCAGTTGGGCTAACTTTAAATGTTAGATGTTTATAGTTAATCGTCCAAAATTCAGGTAGTGCTTTTTTGAATTCCCAATTTCCACCACCGTTTTTTGAACGATGATAATGTGCATGAGGCTTTTTCCATTCATGATTTTCATCTAGGATTGGCCAAATTGCTTGAGGATCAGGTCGTCTTAAAATAATGTCTTTCCATCTTTCTAATTTTTCACCATTTCCACAATCAATACATTCATAATCTTTCCAATATTTACTAATTTGATTCATTTTCTAACCTCAATTTTGGATAATATTGAATCGCAATACATCCTAATCCTGTGTGGACAGCAACAGGAGCAATTAATTTATCCACAAAAATATCCACATTTTTAAATAATTCATTAATTTTTTCTTTTATTTGAAGTGCATGTTCTAATGCATTTACATGAACAACATAGATTTCATAACTATCTTTTACTTTCTCTTTCATTAATTCAATTGTATTAGAGATAATTTTATCATGAGAACGACCTTTTCCTAATGCATCAATTTTTCCGTTTGTTTCTAAGTTTAAGTGTAACCACGGCTTAATTTTTAATAATCCAGCTAATGTAGCTGCAAATCCAGTTAATCGTCCACTACGGATTAATTGGTCACTACTTGATGGTAAAACAAAAGTATCACTATTTTTAATGATTTCATTACATTTTTCAATGATTTTATCTATACTGTATCCTAAATCATACATTTCTTTTGCTTTAAGGATACAATATCTTTGAAGAAATGCCGTTGCATAACAATCGATATAAATAAAGTCTAAATTGTGTTGATTTGCGATTAATTGAAATGTATCTGCTGTTGATGAAATTCCTTTTGTAATAGATACACAAAAAATTCTTTCATATCCTTCATTTTTTAATTGAGTAAATAAATCATCAATTAAACCAGCTGAAGGTAAAGATGTTTTAATTATTTTTTTCTCTTCTAATAATTTCCAAATTTGTTCAGAAGCAATTTCTTCTAAATCTAGTTTACTTTCTAAATCATAAACAACTTGTAAAGGTACACTAAAAATTCCTAATTTTCTAGATTCTTCGACAGTGAGTCCTGTTCCAGAGTCTGTCACAAATGCTGTTTTCATAAATAAAAACCTCCAAATTCTCTATCTATTATACTTTATTTTCTTTTAAAAAGATAGTAATTAAATTGTCTTGTTAAGAGATTTCGTGCTATAATCAGTATATGGAGGTTTTTATATGAAAAAAATAATCACACTTTTGTTAGTTATGGCATTTGTTTTAGTTGGATGTAATAATGCAGGCGGAAAAATTAAACAGGAAAATATCACAGTAAATCAGATTGAAGAAAAAATCAAAAATAAAGAAACATTTGCATATGTTGTAGCTTCAAAAACATGCGTTCATTGTAATGAGCTTAAAGATATGTTAAAAGAATATAATTCAAATAAAACAATTTATATTTTTGAGACAACAACAGCAACACAGGATGATATTAAAAAATTAATTGCTAAATATCCGAATTTAAATTCTACACCAACTACTTTTTTCTACGCAAATGGTGAATTAAAAGATACTGTAGTAGGGTATGAAAAAGAAACGATTACAAAAAAATTAGATGAATTTTTCAAATAGTTATTTTAAAAGCAACTAATAATTGCTTTTTTTTATTTTTATTGAAAAATAATTGAAAAAATAAGCTAAATATGGTATTATAATCTTATGTTAGATGGAGGGAGTTTATGAAACAAACTGAAAATAATGCTTTTTTTTGGCAGAAATTAGATACATTATATGTTTCAAGCAAAATCATATTTGATCGTAAAAAAGATACAAGACATCCAAAATTTGATAATTTAGTTTATCCAGTAGACTATGGATACTTACAAGATACTCATAGTTCTGATGGAAGTGATATTGATATTTTCAAAGGAAGCTTAAAGGAAAGTTTTGTTGGGGCGGTTGCAATTAGTATTGATACTTTAAAAAGAGATAGTGAAGTAAAATTATTAGTTGGATGTAGTGAGGAAGAAATTTTTAAAATTATGCAGTTCTTAAATGAAACAGAATTTCAAAAAGCAATTTTAGTTCGTCGTAGTGATGAAGTATCACCATGGGCGATGGTGGATTAAGAAAGTTTAAACTTTCTTTTTTTATAAAGTGTAGGGGGTAAATATGAAAACAATAATTAAAAAAATGGGAATAAATGGAGAAGGAATTGGTTATGTTGATAAAACACCAGTTTTTATTCCTCAAACATTATTAGATGAAGAAGTTGAATTTAATGTAGTGAAAAAAGAATCAAAATATCGAGTAGGAAAAGTTGAACGAATCATTAAGAAAAGTCCATCTCGTATTAATCCAATTAATAAACAAGAATATTCAACAGGTGGATTTCCATATATGATTTGTGATTATGATACACAAGTAAAATTTAAAGAAAACCACTTAAAAGAAAGTTTAATTAAATATGCACAAGTTAATCCAAAATTAATTGGAAAATTAGTTCGCTCTAAAGATGTGGTGAAATATCGTAATCAATTGAAATTACCATTTGCAATGGTAAATAATAAATTAGTAACAGGATTATATCAAGCGAATTCAAATTATTTTACTCAAATTGATATTTCAAGTATTCATGAGGATGGATTAGAACGAGTAAGAAAAAAGGTATTAAAAATTTTAAATGAAGATGGATATGTTGCATATAATTTTAAAGTAAAAAAAGGAATGCGTTCATTAGTTATTCGTGGATTAGATAATAAATATCAAGTATGTTTAATTACAGGTGAAGATAAAATTAAACCATCTACAATTGAAAAAATTATGGAAATTGAAGGTATGGTTTCATTAAGCCAAAGTATTAATACTGAGAAAAAGACTGTGGATTTATTTGGTAAAAAAGTAGTAGTTTTAGCAGGAGAGAAATATTTAGATTTTAAATTTAGTGGTTTAACATTAAATGTAAGTTCAAGGTCATTTTTCCAATTAAACACAAAACAAGCAGAGACTTTATACCAAATTGTGAAGGAAAATACACCAAAAGAAAATAGATTAATTGTAGAAGCTTATAGTGGTATAGGTGCAATTTCATTATTATTAAAAGATCAAGCTAAAGAGATTATTGGTATTGAAGAAATTAAAGATGCAGTTACAAATGCGAATTTAAATGCAAGTGTGAATAAAATTAAAAATGTTTCATTTGTGTGTGCAGATGCTGCAGATAAATTATTATACTTATCTAAGACAAGAGAAATTGATACATTAGTAGTGGATCCTCCAAGAAGTGGATTAGATGATAATATGTTGGTGTGCATTTTAAGAAGTAAAATTAAGCATATTATTTATGTTTCTTGTAATCCTAGTACATTAGCTAAAAACATTAAAGTATTAAGTGATCGTTATATAGTAAAAAAAGTAATACCTGTAGACTTATTCCCACAAACGGCACATGTTGAAAGTGTTGTTGTATTAGAGAGAAAATAAATTATTTTTAAGCGACTTACTGTCGCTTTTCTGTTATAATTTTAATAATAGAGGTGATTTTATGAAGGTAAAAAAGATAGGAATTGTGAGTTTATCTAGTGGAATTTTAGGTGAAGATTTCATTAAACATGAACTTGAAATAGGAATAAAGCGATTAAATAATTATGGAATTGAAGCTGAAGTGAATACAGAGCAGCAAGTGATTAAGTTTAAGTATTAGGAACAGATAACACAATAGTAGAAAATTAAATGAAGATTTATTCGACTCTTTTAATTTTGATAAACTGAAAAAAGGAAGCGATGAGTATATTTGAAGATAAGTGAGAAATAAAGTAATGGAAATATCTAAAATATATAAGAAATATGAAATTAGAAAGCTTGAAGAAAAAGATATTGAAAAAATACTTTTAATTTGTAATTCTAATCCACAATATTATGAGTATGATCCACCTTTTGCTTCTTTTGAAAGTATAAAAATGGATATGAAAGCTACTCCACCAGATATTAGGATAGAAAGAAAATATTATTTAGGATTT
>JBHALC010000002.1:0-4697 GCA_041827565.1 Erysipelotrichaceae bacterium | reverse complement strand
AAATAAACAATTATTTAACCATGCTCAAAATATGAGAAAGAATATTTTGAAAATGGTACATAATGCAAAAAGTGGGCACCCTGGTGGAAGTATGTCTGCTGCAGATTTAATTAGTATTTTATATTTTGAAGAAATGAATATTAATAAAGAAAATGTGGGAAGTATTGATCGTGATAAATTTGTATTGTCTAAAGGGCATGCATCTCCATTACTATTTGCGGTATTATGTGAAAAAGGATTATTGGATGAACAAGAATTACTAACATTTAGAAAAATTAATTCTCGTTTACAAGGACATCCAAATATGAATTATGTACAAGGAGTAGATATGTCTACTGGAAGTTTAGGACAAGGAATCTCTGCTGCGGTAGGAATGGCATTAGGAAATAAAGTTAAAAATAATGATTTTAATGTTTATGCATTATTAGGGGATGGAGAAATTCAAGAAGGTCAAGTTTGGGAAGCATTTATGAGTGCTAGTCATTTTGGTTTAGATAATTTATGTGTAATTATTGATAACAATGACTTACAAATTGATGGAGATGTACGTCAAGTTATGAATCCTCATCCAATTGATGATAAATTAAAAGCATTTGGATTTGAGGTTGAAGTGATTGATGGACATGATTATGATCAAATAAAAAAAGCATACCAAAACTTTAGAAATACAACTGGTAAACCTTATGCAATTATTGCAAAAACAGTAAAAGGAAAAGGTGTAAGCTTTATGGAAAACCAAGCTGGATGGCATGGTGTTGCTCCAAGTGATGAGCAACTAAGTGAAGCATTAAAGGAGTTAGACAATGAGTAAGATTGCAACAAGAGAAGCATATGGAAAAGCATTAGCAGAATTAGTATTAGAAAAAGATGATGTAATTGTGTTAGATGCAGACTTAACCAAATCAACAAAAACAAGTGACGCAAAAGCAGTTCGTGGGGATCATCATTTTAATGTGGGAATTCAAGAAGGAAACATGATGGGTGTTGCAGCTGGACTAGCAGCAAATGGTTTTGTGGTTTATGCAAGTAGTTTTGCGATGTTTGCAGCAGGTAGAGCTTTTGAACAAGTTCGTAATTCAATTTGCTATCCTAAATTGAATGTAAAAGTTTGTGCTACACATGCAGGAATTTCTTTAGGAGAAGATGGTGCAAGTCACCAGGCAATTGAAGATGTAGCTTTAATGAGAAGTGTTCCAAATATGAAAGTATTCCAACCTTGTGATGCTACAGAAGCAAAACAAATTATTAAAGCAGTATATGATATTGATGGGCCTTGTTATGTGCGTTTAGGACGTGTTGGGGTAGAGTCAGTTTATGATGAAAATTATAAATTTGAATATGGAAAAGGGCATGTAATTCGTAAAGGAGAAAAAATTGCGATTATTGCAACAGGATTAGAAGTTCAAGAAAGCTTAAAAGCTTGTGATTTAGTAAAAGAAGAGTTAAATCCGACTGTTGTAAATATGAGCACAATTAAACCAATTGATAAAGACTTAATTATTGAATTAAGTAAAACACATGATGTGATTGTTACAGTAGAAGAACATAATGTGATTGGTGGATTAGGAAGTGCAGTTGCTGAAGTGCTGGTTCAAAACAACCCAACAAAACAAGTGTTTATTGGGGTTGAAGATACATTTGGAGAAAGTGGAACACCTGTAGCACTGCTTGAAAAATATGGTGTAGATTCTACGGCAATAGCGAAAAAATTATTAGAAATTTAGTATAAAAAGAATTAGAGATAAAACTTTAATTCTTTTTATTTTGAAGATAATTTGTTTTAATGTATGCAATTGGTTAAAAAACTAATAATTATATAAATGTTTTACTCAAAACAACGATAATAGCATTAATTTAATTGACATTTGATTTCTAAACATATATAATTAATTATGAAAAGGAGAAAAAAATATGAAAAAAATTATTAAATTTTTCGTATTATTCACACTAATGTTATCAGTGTTACCATTTGGTTTAAAAGTTAAAGCGAATGGAAATTATAATGGTACAGTTGTGATGAGTAATCAATATAATAGTGGTTCAGGTTCAAATCCAAGAGATTACGATTATAGCAAATCAGTGAATAAAGAATTCACTTCAGCAACTCAAGTTTTAGGACGAGGAACTGAGCATGAAGGTTCATTAAATCATTTAAGAACAAACTTTGTTGGATGGACAGATATTGAACCAGTTAATGGAGAGTTAGCTCCAGGAGCAAAAGTTTTTACAGAGAATGATACAGTTGCGACAGCTTTCCCAAATGGATTAACAGGAGGAGAAAAGTTATACGCAGTTTATTTCTTATTTGAATTTGATCAAGCAACTTTAGGGTTCGGAACAGGATTCACAGAAATCCGTTCTTACATTAGTAAATCAAATGCATATGTCAACAAAGATACAGCTGCAGATCGTGTATTACCAAATACTTCATTATTTTATGAATCTACAACAGATTCAGGAAGATTAGTGATTGATACATATGCACCAAAAAATGATACAACTGAGAAAAACGAAGTAGTATTAACATCTCAATTTGATATGGATAAAAAATTAGCTTTACTTGTAGAGTCAAACCCTTATGGACAACACTGGGGATTACGTATTTTAACAAGTAATTATTCAAATGATATGTCATATGGAATCGATTCTAAAGATCAAAACACAGGATACACTCACGTAGATATGAAAGTTAAAGTAGCTGACGGAATTAATGTTCCAAGTAGCTTCTACTTAAACTTTAAAGGTCATTCTTACAGACCTATCTTTGTTTTAGATAAAGATGGAAACCCATTAGAAATTAAAAACCCAACTACTGGTCAAAGTTTAGGAAAAACAAGCAGTGCTTTTGATACTTTAGTTTCAAACACAAGCAAAAATGTAAACTTTGAAGTTGTGAATACACCAGGAAATAACGAATTTACAGTACGTGTTATTTTAAGAACTGTATTTGACAGTGCTACAAACGCTAAATACAAAATTACTACATTAAATGATGGTGAAGCAAGTATTGGAGAATCAGTAGTTAGTACAATGGAATTAACATCTTTAGCTAAAGATGAAATTAACTCTAAATTAGGATTAAACTTATCTGATTCAGAATTAAATAGTAAAATCTTCACAGTATCAGATGCGAAAGCAAAAGAATTAGCAGAATCTGATCCGAAACAAACATTAAAAGTAAGTGGAAATGTTGAAGTACATACAAAAGTGTATGCCGGAACAGTAGCCTACAACTTAGGATTTATGACTTTACCTATTAACTTAGGAGGTTCATTTACTGATAATATTGAGGCAAAATCATTAGAAATTAGTTATGATGAAGAAGTTCAAACACACAACAAATACATTAAAATCTTCCCAGACGGAAGTCAAAAATTACATCCAGATGGAAAAGGAATCTTCAATTTAGGAAACAGATTTGAAGACGGATTCAAAAACTTAAAATACTCAGTATACAGTGATTCAGCTAAAACAAATGAATTAACAACATCAACTCCTGTAACTTGGAAATTAGAGCCAATTGCTGGATTTGAGACAGCATTAGTTTCAAGTTTATATGCAGGTACGTTAGGTGATTCAACAACATACCAACCAGGAGTAGAAAACTTTACAAAAGCAACAGCAATTAAATCTGGAGTTTATAAAGTTACAGCTACATTAGACAATGGTGAATTTGACTATGCATATGTAGTAGTTCCTGGAGATATGGACCGTAACGCAGTTATTGATGATGTTGATTCAGATGAAATCAGCGGGTACATGATTGGAGTTACTGCATTTAGTATTGATGATATTTTCACATTAATTTTAGCGGACTTAGACTTTAACGATGTTATCGATGATTCAGATGTTGACATTGTAAATTCAATGTTTATTAATTTAGTTACATCTAATTAATATTAGGGGGAAAACATGAAAAAAATCTTAAAACATATAACAATTGCATTTTTATTATTATTAACAGTGTTTGCAGGTGTTAAATTTAACGTGCAAGCTGCTGGAGACCAAATTATAACTTTCCAAATAGAGCGTATTAAATCAGGAACAGACTTAACGAAAGAAGATGCTCCTTTAGCTGAAGGAGAAGAATTCTTTATTCGTGCTAGATGGGATGTTGTTGCTGATAGTGGACAAATTAGATTAGCGGGTCTTACTTCAAGACTTTGGACAAACTTTAGTGATATTGAACTTCTTGAAGTAGTGTCTTCAACAGCTGAAACAGGATACCCAAGACCAGCAACATTTAACTTCGCTGTGACTAACTCTGATGCAGAATCATCAATTTTTGGGGGTTCTTCAACAGGGGGAAGAGATTACCAAATTATTCTTAAATTTAAAGCAAAAAGAGCAATTACACCTGAAAACAATGCTTCAGTTAGTATAAGTCCTAAACTTGTAGATGATGATGGAGCACTTCCAGGTCACCCACAAACAGGAAAAGCACAATGGACAACTTTCCCGGATTACACTGGAAGAAACTATCCAACTCTTGATAAATTAGGATTAAGCGAAGATAACAAAGGTAAAACAACTGCATGGTTAGTTAAACAACCTGAAACAAAATACACAGTAAAACATGTATTTGAGAAAGAGGCAGGAGTGAGTGTAAACTTACCAGCAGCGATAGCAAATCGGTACGTTACATTGTATTGGTTTGCAATGAATCGCCATGTTCCTACAAACTCTGTAGATGCTTT
>JBHALC010000001.1:0-19651 GCA_041827565.1 Erysipelotrichaceae bacterium | reverse complement strand
TAAATTTTATAAGATAATATTCCTATCATAAGCCCAATAAAATATAGTGTAATATCACCTAAATCAAATGTTCCTACACCAAATAAATATTGAAAACACTCTATTAAAACAAAACATAGTGCTAATCCAAAAATAGGTATTTTATAATACTTTTGATAAACACCTAATGGAACGAATAATAAGATATTTAATACACTTTGTGTAATTGTTACTTCTTTAGTATTTAAAAAGGAAAGTGGGTTTAAAATCACATCACTAATTGAAAATCCTTTTAAAAAAATCGCAATAAAAATTACAATTAAATATAAGATAAATGACAAATCTATTTCTATTTTCTTTACTTCTTTTAAAATAATTAAAGTTAAAAAATAGAAAATATACGCTAAAATCCCCACAAATAATACAACATATCGTTCTAAAAAAATAATATTAAGCAACCGATAAATAATAAAATAATGAAGTAAAATACTTACTAATAAACTTATAGTAAAAATTCCAATTCTTTTTATCATAATGATCTTCTTTCAAATGCTTGATATAAAGCCACAAATTGTTTTACACTTAACTCTTGTGCTCTTGATTGTGGATTAATCTGTAATTCTTCAAAAATTTCTAATACTATTTCACTAGGATATTTTCTTAAATTATTATACAGTGTTTTTCTTCTTTGGGTAAAGCATTCATGCACAAATTCATTAAATTTCACTTCATCTAATTTAGCACGATCTTCTCTTTCAACAAAACTAATGATTGCTGAATCGACATTAGGAGCAGGCATAAAAATAGTACGAGAAACATTAAACTCAATTTTAGTATGATATTTGTACTGAGCAATAACACTTAGTCCATTATAATCTTTAGAATTAATTGGAGCACTAAAACGTAGTGCTACTTCTTTTTGCATCATGACTGTAATTTTTTTGAACTTTAATTCAAATAATTTAAATAAAATTGGAGTAGTAATATAGTATGGTAAATTAGCAGCAACCACAAATTCTTCATCTTGATGTTGATTAAAAAACTCATTTAAATCCATCTTTAAAAAATCTTTAAAAATAAGTTCTAAATTATCAAATTGATTCTCATTCCAATACGGAATTAAAGATTCGTCAATTTCAAAACTATATACTTTTTTTGCATTTAAACATAAAAATTGAGTCAAAGCACCAATACCAGGTCCAATTTCAATAACTGAATCATTTGAATCAATAATTGCAGTCTTTGCAATTTTATCAACAACTTTCGGTTCAATAATAAAATTTTGACCAAACTTTTTCTTTGTGTATAAACCATATTTACCACAAATTTCATGTGTTCTTTTTATTGTTGCAATAAATTCCATACTACTCTCCTTTCACTATTTCAATTAATTCTTCCTCACTAATCTCAATCATATTTAATCGTTTATGTAACGCTTTAAAATTACAATGTCCTAAATGTAATTTTCGGCATATTTTTTCTCTATTTTTTGTTGCTTCTTCATTATTCCTTAAATTTAATGTATCTAAAAACTGCATTGAAATACTTTCTTTTTTATCACAGAATGTAATTAAATTTTTCATTGAAGAATAAATATCTTCATTCTTAGCATGTTCAATTCCTACTTTTCGATGTGTTTTAGCATCTTGTTTATCAATATATGCATTTTTTTGATTTGGTATTTCATCATTTAATTTTTTTCTAATTTTTTCACCAACTACATCAGGATCTAAAAAATAAATTAATCCTCTTTTTTGAGCTAAATCTTTTAATAAATCTAACTTTCGATTCGTAATAGAATATCCATAAGTCATAAACACATCACAATCAAAAACTTGTTTTAATTTTAATGCATCATTTTTACCTTCAACTACAACTACTTCTTTAATTCTTTCCATAAAATAAATCCTGATAATTTTGAATTAATTGTTCGCTTAAATCTTCATTTCTTAATTGACATAAAAATTCAAAAGTAGCATGAATATAAGATACCTCATTTGGTTTGCCACGATATGGTACAGGTGCTAAATATGGACAATCCGTCTCCACAAAAATGCGATCACTTGGTAATTGTTTTGCAACTTCTAATAGTTGATTTGCATTTTTAAAAGTTAAAATTCCACCAAATGAAATATAAAATCCTATTTTAACTAATTCTTTTGCTATTTCAACACTTCCTGAATAGCAATGCATAATTCCACCTGTTTTAGCATATTTTTTTAAAATATCTACACAATCTTTTGTAGCTTCACGCATATGAATTAAAATTGGTAAATGATATTGATTCGCAAGTTCAATTTGACGAATAAAAGCTTTTGCTTGTTCTTCTTTACTCACCACATTCCAATGATAATCTAACCCAATTTCTCCAACTGCAATTACTTTCTTTTCTTTCACTGCTTTTTCTACTTCAAGAAAATCTTCTTCACTCACTTTATCTAAATCAGCTGGATGCATTCCAAAAGCAATATCAATCATCCCATACTTTTCTTGTAATTGAATTGCTTTATCTAATTCATCTTTACTTGTTGCAATACAAAGTATTCTCTCAACATTTTTTTCTTTTGCTCGTGCAATCACTTCATCTACAATAGGATAAATTTGACTACTAACTAAATGAGCATGTGTATCAATTATTCTCATATTTACCTACTTCCCTAAACAAAATTTTGTGAATAGTGTATCTAATAAATCATCAGATTCAACATGCATAAAAATCTCTTTCATATAACGATATGCATTTTCTAAATCCATAACCACTAAATCAACTTCAAATTTTTGTTGGCATGCAAATAATGCTTGCTGCATTGCTTGTTTTGCTTTTAAAATTTGACCAATATGTCTTTGATTTGTAATACTTTCATATTTTAAAACAAATTGATGTTCCTCAAATTTTTGATCAATGGCATCAATTAAATTTGAAACATCTTTTGTTTCTGCTTGAATCATTAATGGATATTCTTTAATCGCAATATCTTTTTTATTATACACAATCAAATGATTTTTATTTTGAACTAATTCGATTAACTCTTTATCTACTGTATCTAACTCCTTAGATGCATCAATAACTAAAATCGCAAAATCACTTTCTTCTAATACTTTTTTACTTCTTTCAATTCCAATTTTTTCAATTACATCATCACTTTCACGAATTCCAGCAGTATCCAATAATTGTAGTGTAATATGCTCTAAACGAACAAATCCTTCTACTACATCTCTTGTTGTTCCTTCAATATTAGAAACAATTGCTTTTTCTTCTTCTAATAATGCATTTAAAATACTTGATTTCCCAACATTTGGCTTTCCAATAATT
The DNA here is from genome assembly GCA_041827565.1 of Erysipelotrichaceae bacterium. GTDB lineage: Bacteria > Bacillota_I > Bacilli_A > Erysipelotrichales > Erysipelotrichaceae > CAMCRE01. Next base: position 16,359 of record JBHALC010000001.1, on the reverse strand, counting down.
GCCGTTTTAATTCCTTCTTTCATAATTTTACCACTACGAGCATTTTTAAGAATTATTTCAATCTCTTTTAGCCATTTCTTTATTTCAACTTCTACTTTTTCTAATGTTACTTGTTCAATATCATCATATTCAGGATAATCAATATTTACTTCAATTGTTGCAATCATATTTAATAAATTATCAATAAAAGGATCAATAATCTTCTTAACACTTCCTCTTAATCCTTGCATTGCAAGAACTGCTTCATTATCACTTCTAGCTTCAATTAAATCTTGAATTGCTTCAGCTTGAGCCAAATCAATTCTACCATTTATAACAGCTCGTTTGCTAAATTCACCAGGAAGTGCCATTCGAGCACCATTCGCTAAAATAATCGATAATATTTTTTTAGTAATAAAAACACCACCATGAGTATGAACTTCAACTACATCTTCACGAGTAAAAGTTTTAGGTGCTTTAAATACACTTACCAAAACCTCATCAACCTTATTTCCATCTAAATCTCTAATAAATCCATAGTGAATTGTATGTGAGTTTACTGCTTTTAAATCTTTGGTGAAGAGTTTACTTACTATCTCAATTGCATCATCACCACTCACACGAATAATTGAAATTGCTCCTTGTGATAATGGAGTTGCAATTGCTGCTATTGTATCTAACATTTTTCTACCTCTTTACTCTTTTTACTGTCTTATACACAAAATAAGATATAATTGTGTTAATTGGTAAAAATATAAATGCTTTTATCATTCTAGGTACAACTAAAGCGATAATTGGAATAGAATATAAAGCATGAATATGCATTGAAGTTAATATAATATTAATCAATAATTCAATTAATATTGAAATTAAAATAAAACGATATACATCTGCCTTATTTTGTTTGTGAAGAAACAATACAGTGTAATGTGTAATAATTACCAAAACAAAAATAAACACAAAAATCAATAAAATTAATAAATATCGATTCGGAATTAAAAATAAAATTTCATCTAATTGAATTACTAAACTTTCTAATTTAATGCTTTTAACCATTAAAATTAAAATTGAAAACAAACTAAACATCAAAGCATAAATACTGTAAATGATATTTCTAATCCTATTTTCACTATCATTTTGTGTATATTTAAATACTAACCATCCAATCACAAATACCATAGCTGCATTAAATGTAAAACCTAAATAAGGGGTTCCACTCGGCATTAAAATAATACCTAAAATATCTACAACAATTCCTATTAAATAACCCAGAGGACTATTTAAAATAGCACCTCCTGCTGCCATTACAGGTTGAGCAAACCCGATTTTAAAAGCATTTACTCCAGCTAAGGGTATATAAAAAGATAAATAAATTGATAATATTAATGGAATAACCACAAAAATAGAAGCATAAACTAAATCAGTATTTTTAACTTCTATTTTATTTCTTCTAAATAAAATAATCGCCCCTAATATAATCAATATCAAGAAAAATATTTGTCCTATTAATGCTAATGGACTCAAATTTAATAAATCATTCCAATATTTACTCATTTTTTTAACTCCTTTAATATACTACTAATAAAATATAAAGAACCACAAATTACAATTAATCCATCATAATCTCTATTTTCATCAATAAATTTAGTTGCACTTTCAACATAAATTGCATCTAATTTTTTTAATTCTTCTTTTTCTAATGCACGATAAAATGAAAATTGTGTAACATAAATTTCATTTGTAACTTGAGATAATAATCGTATCATTTCTTGATATTCTTTATCTTTTAAAGCACTAAATAAAATCTTAACTTTAGGATAATTTTTCAAAGTTTCTACTAATGCTTTAATGCCAGCTACATTATGTGCACCATCTACTATAATTTTAGGTTTATCACAAATTAATTCAAATCGACCACTCCATTTAGCTTGTTTTAATCCTTTTAAAATCTCTTCCTTACTAATTGGATATTCTTTTTTTATCTCTAAAATTGCATTTAATGCTAAAAAAGAATTTGCGAGTTGATAACTCGAATCTGTACTTAATTCTACATCATATTCTAAATAAGAATACTTAATAAAATCACTTTCTATTTTATTAGGCAATTCATTTAAAATAAAGCACTTTGTATTTAAATTATGACAAATTTCTTGATATAAAGATGCATGTTGCTTATCTAATGTCATAAATACCGAATTAGGTTTAATAATTCCTGCTTTTGAACTTGCAATCGATTCTAATGTATTTCCTAAATATTCCTGATGATCAAAAGAGATATTTGTGATGATAGATAAAAATGAATAAATTACATTTGTTGCATCGTAAGTACCGCCTAATCCTACCTCAAATACACAAAAGTCTACATTATTTTCATTAAAATATAAAATTGCCATAAACATATCAATTTCAAATGAAGATAAATTATACTTTAACCATAAATCATTATAATTATTATAATATTCAATAATTTTATCATCACTAATCCATTCATGATTAATACGAATTCGATCATTGTGTTTGATTAAATATGGACTAGTAAATAGTCCTATACGGTATTTTTGTGAGAAAACTTGATGGATGTAGTTTGAAGTGCTTCCTTTTCCATTCGTTCCTGCAACATGAACACATTTTAAATACTTTTGTGGATTGCCTAAATGGTTTAAAAAAGCTCTAAATTCTTCTATTCCATACAATCTTTTACGACGCTCTAAATCTTGTAAAATCTCTTCTATTCTCATATAATCTCCCAATTAATTTCACAGTGATGATATTTTTTTAAATATTCATTTGTTTTAATAAAAATGTTACTATTGAAAAAACCACGATATGCAGATAGAGGTGATGGATGCACTTCTTTAATAACGAAATGCTTTGAAATATCAATAAATTTCTCGCATTGTTGAGCAGGACTACCTAATAAAATAAATACTAAATTATTTTTCTTCTCACTTAATATTCGAATAATATTTTCACTAAATTTTTCCCATCCAATTCCTTTATGTGAATTTGCTTTCTTAGCTTCTACACTTAAAACACGATTTAACAACAATACACCTTGCTCTGCCCAGCAAGTTAAATTTGTTTTATCATTCACTTCATATCCGAATTCATTAAAAAGTTCTTTTTTAATATTTAATAAACTTGGAGGAATTTTCCCTTCTAATACCGAAAAAGCTAAACCATGTGCTTGATATTCATTAATATATGGATCTTGTCCAATTAATACTACCTTTGTATTTTCAAATGAACATAATTCAAATGCAGTGTATCGATCCTTTTCAGGTGGATATACCACTGCATTTGTATTTTGTAGGTAATTTTCTATTTCTTTAAAATAAGGTTTATTTTTTTCAGTTTGAATAATTGCTTTCCAATTCATTATTTTTTCATTTTAAGTTGATATGTTTGATGAATCGTTGCTTTTAATTCATCATTCAACTTCACATTCAATAATTTTAATCCTTCTAAACAAGCACCAATAACAGGAATAAATTCCCAAGAAACAATCTCAACATTTGGCTTAAACTCTTTAATTTTTTCAACTAATAAATCTCTAAATACTCCTTGTGCATTTGCTAATGACCCTACTAAAGCACATTTATTATTTTTCGCTTTAATATTTCCATAAACTCCTTTGACACAGTCAACTAGTTCATTCACATTTTTACTCACAATTTCTAATGCATGCTTATCATTCATATTCGCAAATCGAGTTACAATTACAGCTAAATTAGCTGTTTTTAAACGGTCATTATAATATTCATCCATTCTTTCCATAACATCAATCATTGAATTAATTTGTAATTCTTCTAATAAAAACATAGAAAATGGTGTTTTTTCAATACGGCCATCAAAAGCACGAACCGCATGTTTAATTGCATCTCTTCCAAGTGCATATGCACTTCCTGCATCTCCTTCTTTAAATCCATACCCACCACAACGATGCTTATTATGACATTCATCTTTACCATATGATGCTGCTTGAGTACTCGCAATTGCACAAACCCCATAATCTCCAGCTAATCCACCACTTAAAGCATTATTTACATCATTAGTTGAATGAATAATTGTTGAAGGTTCATAACAAGGTAATACACTTAAAATATGGTTTACAACAACCTGATGTTCTTTCGTAACTAATCCACCAATACCAGCATAAATTACATCTACAGGACACATTTCAATTTGTGCATCTTCAAACGCATTCTCAACTGCATCAAAAATATGATTACGAGTAACATGCAACATTACTGTATTTAATCCACTTGCTGCAGCAAGTCCAATACCTAGTACTTCCCCTTTTTCATTCATCAAAGTAGCCATTGTTTTAGTACCACCACCATCAATTCCAATAATATACATACATTATCCTCCATTTACTACATTATATCATAATTTACTATAAAATGCATTTTTATACAGTTCTTTAAAGTTGCATTTTTTACTAAAAAAAATTATAGTATACACGGAGGTTTTTATGAAAATCACAAAAGAAATTATTATTATTTTTAGCTTATCTTTGCTTGGAGTATACTTAAATCAATTTATTGCACTTCCAGCAAGTATTCTAGCTTTACTCATCTTATTTTTACTATTAATTACTAAAATTATTCATCCAGATCAAATTAAAACTTTATCCTCTTTTTTATTGAGTTATATGTCTGTTTTATTTGTGCCTGCAACAGCCAAAATCATGGTTGACTATAAATTTATTTCACAAAGTCTTGTAAAATATTTAATTGTATGTATTTTATCAACAATTTTCACTTTTTTTGTTAGTGGTACAGTTGTTAAATTATTAATGAAAATTGGAGGAAATAAAAATGGAAGTAATCGCTAATTCTTATTTTTTTGGTATCTTACTAACTCTAATTTGCTATGAAATATGCATTTATTTAAAAAAATATATTAAATCCCCCTTATTTAATCCGGTTATTTTTACAACTATTTTTGTGGTTGTATTTCTAAACTTATTTTCAATTTCTTATGAAACCTATAATAATGGAGCTAGTTTTCTAACGAACTTGTTATTACCAGCTACAGCTATTTTAGCTTTAAATATTTATCATCAAAGAGCATTACTAAAAAAATATTGGCTTCCTATTTTAGGTGGTTGTATTAGTGGCGCAATCACAAGTATTATCTCTGTTATCACTTTATCAAAACTACTTGGATTAGATACAATTATTGAAACATCTTTAATTCCTAAATCTATTACAACAGCTATTGCAATTGATGTATCAACATCACTAGGAGGAATTCCCTCTATTACTGTAATTTCTGTAATTATCACAGGAATGATTGGAGCAATGTTTGCCCCACTATTTATAAAAATATTTAAAATCGATAATGATATTGCTCAAGGATGTGCTATTGGAACAGCTTCACATGCATTAGGTACAACTAAAGCAATTGAATTAGGAGAAATCCATGTTGCTATTTCTAGTGTATCTATTATTATAACAGGAATTGCAACTGTAATTGTCACTTTATTATTAAGATAGATTATTTTATCTATCTTTTTTAGTTATTTTACTTATATAAATAGATGTGCTATAATAAAACAGTAAATTAAAGGAGGACTAGTATGATTACTGCTATTGTTGGAGGAAATTGGGGAGACGAAGGAAAAGGAAAAATGTGTGATTTGCTTGCTGAGCAAGCAGATATCGTAGTTCGTTATCAAGGTGGAGCAAATGCTGGACACACTATTATTAACGAATATGGTAAATTTGCATTACATTTAATTCCATCTGGAGTATTCCATAAAAATATTACTAATATTATTGGACAAGGAGTAGCATTTGATATTGAAGCTTTCCATAAAGAATATAACTATTTATTAGAAAATGGAATTACATTTGCGAATATTGTAATTTCAGATCGTGCTCAAATTGTTATGCCCTATCACAAACTATTTGATGAATTAGAAGAAGAAAGATTAGGAAAAAATAGTTTTGGTTCTACTAAAAGTGGAATTGCACCATTTTATTCTGATAAATACTCAAAGATAGGAATTCAAGTAGGAGAAATTTTTGATGATGAAATTTTAAAAGCACGATTAGAAAATGTTTGTGCAGTTAAAAATACCATTATTAAAGAAGTATACAAAAAAGACATTATTTTAAACCCAGATCAATTATTTAGTCAATTAGTTTCGTATCGCGAAGAATTAAAACCACTAATTCGTAATGTAACTGTCTTATTACATCAAGCAATTAAAGAAAATAAAAAAATCCTTCTTGAAGGACAATTAGGAGCATTAAGAGATACAGATAATGGAATTTATCCATTTGTAACTTCATCCTCTCCTTTAGCCGGATTTGCAACAGTTGGAGCTGGTATTCCAGCATGTAGAATCGATGATGTATTAACTGTAGTAAAATCTTATTCTTCTTGTGTTGGTGCAGGAGCATTTGTCAGTGAAATATTTGATGATGAAGCACATCAATTAAGAGAACGTGGTGGAGATAAAGGTGAATATGGAGCAACAACAGGTAGACCAAGAAGAATGGGATACTTTGATGTTGTAGCATCTAGATATGGATGTATGTTACAAGGAACAACTCAAGTTGTATTATCTTTATTAGATGTACTAGGTTACTTAAATCAAATTCCAGTATGTATCGGTTATGAAATTAACGGAGAAGTTACAACAGACTTCCCTGTTACTCCTCTTTTAAATAAAGCTAAACCTGTTTATACTTATTTAGACGGATGGAATTGTGATATTTCTTCAATCACTAATTATGAAGATTTACCTGAAAATACCAAAAAATATGTAGACTTTATCGAAGAACAATTAGGATATCCAATTACTTTAATTTCAAATGGACCTAAAAGAGAAAATATTATTAAAAGAACACCAAAAATCTAAAAGACTTGGAACCCCAAGTCTTTTATTTTACAATATTAGCTAATTCCAATTGAAATTTACCATTACTTCCAACTACAGTCACTGCATTTAATTCTTTAAATAATTCTACACCATAAGCGGCAATTTCTCCACCAGCTTCACTTAAAATTAAACTTGCTGCTGCATAATCCCAAATCGCTAAAACCTCTTCATAAAAACCATCTACTTTACCACTTGCGACATAACAGATATCTAAAGCAGCACTTCCGCTTCTTCTTAAATCTCGTGCATTTTCAAAACATTTTTGTAATTTCGCAAATGTGATACTACTTTTATCTTTATTATATGGAGAAGTCCCTACAGCTAATAATGCATCTTTTAATTCAAAATTACTAACACTTAATTTTTGATCGTTTAAATAACTTCCTTTTCCTTTTTCTGCACTAAACATTTGATCTAAATATGGATTATACACTACTCCATAAATTACTTCTCTATTTTTAGCTAATGCGATAGATACTGCTGAAAATTGATAATCATATGCAAAATTTGTTGTTCCATCTAGTGGATCGATAATCCATGTATACTCATCACTTAAAACAATATTTTCTTTTTCTTCAGCAATAAAATTTGCCTCTGGCAATATTTTTTGACATTCTTTAATAATATATTCTTGTGCTTTTAAGTCCATTGAAGTCACAATATTGTTACTTCCAGCTTTTTCATCTGTTTTAAATGTTTCTCTTTCTAAAAACATTTGTCCTACAGCATAAGCTATTTCTTTAATTTCTTCTAACATTTTTACTTCCTCCAATCAACATTATATCTCAAAACAAATTACTTGTCATTTTATAGTACTTTCGATTATACTTTTTTAGAGGTGAAAATTATGTATGATGTTTTAATTATTGGTGGAGGATCAGCTGGAATTATCTGTGCGATTGAAGCTAGTAAACGCAAGAAAAAAGTAGCAATTGTGGATAAAAATTCTATTTTATTAAAAAAATTTAGATTAACAGGAAATGGTAGAAGTAATATCTTAAACTACTGTGAACCTCAAGAATTGATTAATCATGTTCATAATGGAAGATTTTTATATTCTATCCTTCAAAATTGTACTCCTTTTTTTCTATATCAATATTTTGAAAAAATGGGAATTCAATTAAAAATAGAAGATCATAATCGTGTATATCCACAATCTGAAGATGCAAATATTGTCGCTGATATTTTAATCAAACAATTAAAAAATGTGGATATTTATTATAATGAAAAAGTAACTAAAATTCAAAACAATTTTGATATTTACACAACAAATTATCATTTAAAAGCTAAAAAAATAGTAATTGCAACTGGTGGAGTATCTTATCCTATTACTGGTTCTACTGGTGATGGTTATGAATTTGGAAGACAATTTAATCATACCATTACTAATTTATACCCTGTTGAAACACCTATTATATCTAATGCAGAATTTATTCAAAAAAAAATACTACAAGGAACTTCATTACAAGATGTTAAGTTAACTATTTTTAGTAATGGAAAGAAAAAATGTGAATATATTCATGATCTATTATTTACTCACTTTGGAATTAGTGGTCCTTTAAGTTTAGGAGTGAGTGAAGAAGTGTATAAAGAAAAACAAAAGAAAAAAGAAGTTATCGCACAGTTGGATTTATTTCCAAGTCTAAATCATGAAGAATTAAAACAAAAAATTAAACTTTTAATTAATGCAAATCAAAATTCTATTGTGAAAAATGCCCTAAAAACTTTAACACAATTAAAATTACTGCAGTTTTATTTAGATGAAATCAATTTAGACTCTTCAATTATTGCTTCTCATCTTACAAATAAAAATATTGATGATTTAGTTAATATCCTCAAAAAATTCTCATTTCCACTACATGATGTTAAACCTGTACAATATGCTTTTGTAACAGGAGGTGGAATTAATATCAAAGAAATTAATCCTTCTACATTTGAATCTAAACACCAACAACATTTATATTTTATTGGTGAAGTTTTAGATATACATGGTAAAATTGGTGGTTATAATTTAACAACTTGTTTTTTAGAAGGATATACTTTAGGTAATTTAATTTAAAAAAAGAGCAAATGCTCTTTTTATTTTCCACTAATCATAATTTTAATAAATTTGTAGATAATTTTTTTATTTTTAATAGATAGTTTATCTAACTCAGTAATGACTTTTATAAAATCAGCAAATCCAAATTTTTTAAATTTTCCATTTTCATCAATAGCATGATTTGAAATAATATCAAATATTTTATCAATTAGTTTTTTGCTTTCATCATTAGGTAATTTTCGAATAAATTCACTTGCTTCTTTAATTGCAAAACTTTTCTTATCTAGATTCTCCGCCCTAACGAATTTATTTTGATTTACTCTCCAAGTGGTTAAATCATGTTCAATTAAACCTTGCTTATTACTAGATACAATATTTAAAACCTCTTTATGCTCAAATAAAATTCCAACCCAAGAAAAACTTGGTACTAATGTATGAATTTTATCCACAATTTCTAAATATACTGGCTGATTTACTTCATCAAAATCTACTCCTGGTCCATCATTATTATAAATTCTAGTAATTCTTTTTCTTATATTTTCTTCACTATTTAAAACAGTATAAATGGATAAATTTCCACCTTTTGAATGTCCTCCAACAAACAAATTAGAATGACACTCATCAATTACTGTTTTTAAATAATAGCACGCTTTATTTTGAGCAGGTGTTTCTTTTAAATAAATCATATTAAAATTTTCTTTCCAACCTACTAAACTTGTATCTGTACCTGAAAAAGCAATATATGTAAAATCTTCAGAGTCAAATTTAATTGCCGAAAATTGTGATTCTTTAGCTTCATTAATTTCACTAACATACTTAGAAACATATAAATTTTTAAAACGATTAGTCTCTACTACTGCTTGAAAAATTTTATTTGCTTGTTTTACTACATAGCTAGCATGACTTAATTGATTATCACTAAATTTTTGAAGAAAAAGCTGATACATATCACTTAATAATATTTTTTGATTACTCGCTAAATCATATACTATTCCATCCAAATCACAATATACTAATTGTGAAAGTATCGCATTATCTACTTCATTAAATCGATCTTGTTTAAAACTTAAATCGCCTCTCCACTTCAAATATTCAAATATATCACCCATGATTTTACTCCTTTTAAAAAAACCTTTCAAATGAAAGGTTTAAATTATTTTTTACGATTTAAAATAAATGCAGGAATTCCTTCATTATTCTCTTCTTTTACACTAGGTTTAACCGTTGCATTTGTGTCAAATTCGATTTTTCCATTAAAACGGTCTCCTTCATGCTTTTGCTCGAACCCAGTAGCAATAACTGTAACAATAACAGCATCCCCTAAGTCTTCATTAATTGCAACCCCAAAAATTGTATCAATATCATTTCCTGCCATCTCACGAATTACATTTGTAGCATCTTGTGCATCGAATAAGTTCATATCACTTCCACCAGTAATATTAATAATCGCATGTTTTGCACCTGTAATTTGTGCTTCTAATAGTGGAGATTGAATTGCTTTTTCAGCAGCAATCGTCGCTTTATTTTCACCTTCAGCCATCCCAATTCCAATTAATGCATTTCCTTTATTTTTCATTACAGATTGAATATCAGCAAAGTCTAAGTTAATTAATGCTGGTACAGCAATTAAGTCTGTAATCGTTTGTACCCCTTGTCTTAACACATTGTCAGCTTCAGCAAATGCAATTTGAAGTGGTTTTCTTCCAATTACTTGTAATAAATTATTGTTAGAAACAATAATTAATGAATCAACATATTCTCTTAATTCATTTAACCCATTTTCAGCAGAAATTGTACGCTTTTTACCTTCAAAATCAAATGGTTTTGTAACAATACCTACTGTTAAAGCTCCTTCTTCTTTCGCAATTTTAGCAAAAATCGGAGCAGCACCTGTTCCAGTACCCCCACCTAATCCAGCAGTAATAAATACCATGTTTGCACCTTTAATTGCTTCACGAATTTCACTTTCACTTTCTAAAGCAGCTTTTTTACCATTTTCAGGATCTCCACCTGCTCCACGACCACCAGTTAAGTCATTTCCTAAAACAATTTTATTTTGCACTGGAGAAAAATTTAATACTTGCATATCTGTATTTGCAACATAAAACTCAACTCCACGAATTCCATCACTTACCATTCGGTTTACGGCGTTACATCCACCTCCACCAACTCCAAATACCTTAATTTTTGTAACATCATCCACTATTAACTCGTTCATATAATTCTCCTTTTATTTTTTCATTAAAGCACGTTTTAAACGTTGCGTTAATCCCATATCTACTTTCTTTTTACTCACTTCATTTTTTTCTAGTTCAAAATGATCTGTACAACTTCTAAAATCATTTTTTAATTCTCTTTGCTCATTCCACACATAAAATATTCCCAACATTGAAGTAAAGGCACTTTCTCTCGCCCCTAAAATATCTGGAATATAATTTGTTGTTGGAACACCGAAACCATCTAAAATATCACGAACCCCATCAAAGTCACTACCATCACCATAGATTACAATTTTTGTATCTCCTGCTTCGATAATACCACTACATACTTCTTTAATATATTCAACATAGTCTTTCACTTCATTTTCAATTAGTTTTGAAACATCTAATTTTGATAAAATCACTTGTGTTCCATCACTTTTTTGATATGCAAACACTTTTTGCTCATCACTATATTTAGAATCAAATGGTATACTATTTTTAATTAATCTAAAAATCACATCTGGTTTTAACTCATGTTCATCAATAAAACGAACAATAAAATCACTATACCCTCTAGGAATAATTTGACTATTCAAAATTCGATCTTTTTCAAATAAAGTTAATGTTGTTGCATTACGTTCTAATTTTAATCCAATAACATATTTACTATCCATTTTACGCACAATTGATGTTTCCTCAGCAGCAGCAAAACTATCTAAGCAAATATCCATTACCTCTAATCCAGCTTCTTCTATACAACTAACATAAGAATATACTACTTCTTTTGAAGCATACAATACATCAGCAGAAACGACTAGAACATCACTAATTTCATATAATGGCATTTTACGAGAAATTATTCCATTTGTAATGTAGCGAACACTACCAATATTTACAGGAATTCGCTCATCATCTTGCATATCCAATAATTCTGATACACCTTTTTTTATATGATCAATTGTTATTTTACGATCACTTGAATCAACAAATACATTTACTCTTTTTGTAACATTTTTTAAATTAATTGCAGGGATAGATAACAATAAACGATCAATCGAAAAATTTAATGCTTCTTGCGCTTTAGCAACTAAATTAATAATTCCTGCTACAACATCATTTTTTTTCACAATCACATTATTGATAATTCCATGAACTGCTAAACGATTTTTATACAAAACATTTAATCGTCCTTCCACAAATTCACAGACTAAAAGTTTAAGTTCATGGTCGCTAAACTCTAATACGGAATATACTTGTTTTTTTGACATGCGACACCTCCATAATCCCTTTATATAATGATAACATAAAATCGTGAAAATTAAAACTATTTTTACTCAAAATAATAATTATTTAAAAGAAAAAAACGCTATTTAATAGCGTTATGAAAACTAATTCTTATTTATTAAAAATTTCAGGAGAATAAGCACTATTTTTATTCACTATTTATACTTTTGCCTTAGTGATTCCAATTTTCATATAACCAAAAACTAAAGTATGAAAATAAAGTTAAACTAACAATAAATAATATCGCAAATGTATCCATATTCGCAATCCATTTTTGTATCACAGATACTGGATTAATTAAATCCCAACTATTTAAACGAATAAATCTTCCAATAAAAATTCCGATACTTCCAATTAAAAACAAACTTATCGTTACTACTGTTCTTCTTACTTTTTTTAGCTTAAAATGATTCAATACTAATCGAATACTTTCTAAACTCATTAAATATCCAAAGATAAACCCTAAAGTAATATTCATCAATTTAATCCAAGGTAATATTTCTTTGAAATAAGTTTTACTGGTTTCAAAGAAAAGTTCATAACTCAAATGAATAAAATCTGTTACTAAATACATAGCATTTGGCCAAAATAACAATGCAATAATTAAAATAAAATATTTAAACAATTTAAATTTTACTTTAATTGCAAAATTAACTAGCACATATGGAACAAACGCTAATAAAACATTCCAAAATAACATAATATTTAAAAAGTCTTTTAATCTAAAGTATAATGCTGCATTTAATAATCCATAAACACAGAAAAACACAAAGAAAAATTTAATTTTTTTATCTAGCGTTTTGATAATAATTTCCCCTCCAATGCTAAAGTTTTTAACTGTTTAATTTCAAAAGGTTTTAAACGACGATAGTCTCCTTGTCCCATTTCTTTAAGCACAATCGTTCCAAATTGTTTTCGATGTAATTTACGAACTTTGTGCCCTAAAGCCTCAATCATACGTTTTACTTGTCTATTTTTTCCTTCATGGATTGTAAGTTCTAATTTTGTTTGTTTGTTCTCAAAATCTTTAAATAAAATCCAAGCTTTTGCAGGTGCAGTCACATAACCATCATCTAATTTAATTCCCTGTTCTAATGCTTTCATTTCTTCAGGTTTAATAATCGTATCCACAATTAATTCATATGTTTTTTTTATTTTAAATTTAGGATGAGTTAAACTATTCGCAAATTCTCCATCATTTGTGACTAATAATACTCCACTTGTGTCATAGTCTAATCTTCCAACAGTGTAAAGTCTTTTAGTACTCGCAATTAAATCTACAACTAAATTTCTTCCATGTTCATCTGAATTAGAGCATAGTGTTTTTTGTGGTTTATTAATTACATAATATTCATATTCTTCTTTCAATAACTCTTTGCCATTTACTTCCACAAAATCTTTTTTACTTACTTTCGTTCCTAATTCCTTAACAACAATTCCATTGACTTTTACTTTTCCTTCTAAAATCAATTTTTCTGCATTTCTTCTAGAAGCAACTCCTGCTTGTGCAATCACTTTTTGTAATCTTTCCATATTTACTCCTCAAACAACTCTTGTTGTTTTGTATCTAGTTCTAATTCAGGCAACTCTTTTAAACTCGTTAATTGAAATGCATTTAAAAATTCGGCTGTTACTTCATATAAATATGCTCTTCCAATATCATCGCTTCTACCCACATTTTTAATTAAATTTCTAGATTCAAGTTTACGAATAATATGATCACTATTCACTCCTCGAATTTCTTCAATTTCACTACGAGTAATCGGTTGACGATATGCAATAATAGCAAGTGTTTCTAAAGAAGCATTTGATAATTGATGAATTTTAATACTCGTAAATAACTTTTGAGCATACGGGTGTAAAAACCTTTTAGACACAAATCGGTATACTCCACCATAATTAGTTAGCTGGATTGCTGAATCATTATTTTCATATTCATCAATCAACCCTTTCAATACCACAAATACTTCTTGTTCATCTTTCTCTAGTGTTAACGCAATTTGTTCTAAACTTAATCCTTCATCACCACTTAAAAAGAGCAATCCTTCAATAATTTTCTCTATCTTATGCATAATCTTTCCTCTCAATAATGATTTGATCATTTACTACATCCACAAATACTAATTGTGTTTTCATCATCTCTAAAATAACTAAAAAACTAACTACAACCATATGAATATTAACACAATCTTCACACAATTGTTCAAAACTACATTTTTTTCTTGTCTTAAAAAAGTTTTGAATTTGAGCAGCTCTTTCTTCTAAAGAAACTTCTTTTACTGATAAGATTCCTATATTAGGTTTAATCATAGACTGTCTCTTTATTATTCTCTGCATTGCTTTCATCAGTTCATATGGACTACCTTGAATAATTTCACTACCCTCATTAATCCAATTTTGTGTTTCTTCACTTATCGATTTACTGTGTTGCTCTTGTCTTGCTAAATAAGCTTCTTCTAATTTTAGTGAAGCCTCTTTGTAATTTTGATATTCAAGTAATCTTGCCACTAATTTCTCTCTTTCATCTTCTTGATATTCTTCACTAATCTCAACCACTTCTTTTGGAAGTAGTTTTTTTGATTTATATTCAATTAAACTAGCTAATTCACTTAAATATTCACTTGCAATTTCCACATTTAAATTTTTCATTGTAGTAATATAATTTACATACTGAGTCGTTAAAATATTCATATCCAAATCAAATAAATCTAATTTATTTGATTTAATCAAAAATAGCATTAAATCTAACGGACCTTCAAATTCATTAATATTTACTGAGAACGAGTTCATATTTCTAATCCTTGAATTTCATATTCCATTTCTTCACTACGAATCATTTCAGGTATAGCTAAAACAGGAATCTCATCATAACTTTCACAAATACGATAATTTGAATCTATTGATAAATGACTTGAAAAGCCAGATTGTTTATTCATAATTGGAATATCTTTCAATAAAATTTCATCATCATTATCTAAAAATAATGTATCGTCAATATTACCTAAAATTACTTGTTTTAAATAAATTGGACTTGATTTAACTGGCTTAAACACCATTTCTCCTTTTACATATCGACCTGTAATGCTAATTTCACTTAACTTCATTCGTTTGGACTGCATTCTATGGTTAAAGAATATAATTTGATTTTTATCATGATGAATAATTTGAGCATCCACTATTTCATCTTCTTCAATTTTCATCGCCTTAATTCCTTTTGATTTACATGATACAGTAGTGATTAAATCGACAGGATAACGAGTGATATATCCTTTTTTACTTGCTAGAATAATCTCACTATCATCATATGCAACTAATGTCTTCACTACTTCATCCTCATTAGAAATACTCATTGCAGTTAATGTTTTATTGTTTCTAGATACTTCAAAATCAGATATTTTGGTTTTTTTTAATCATTCCTTTTTTAGTAATCGATACAAAATATCCATAAGTATTAAATTGATTTACCACATACGCATTATTGATTTTCTCACTAGCATCCATTTTAATTAATGTATTAATATGATTACCAATTTCTTTCCATTTTAAATCAGGTAAATCATAGATATTATAATATCCATAAGTGCCTTGTTTTGTGAAGAAAATTACTTTTTGTAATGTGTGAACTTCTTTACAAATAATCAGACGATCTCCTTCTTTTACACTTACTTTAGAATCAGAAGCACTGTAAGATCGAAGTGAAACTTTTTTAGCATAACCATCTTCACTTAAAGTAGTCATAACTTGCTCTTTGGCTATTAATTGTTCTTTAGTAATATTAATTTCTTGAACTTGTTCTTCAACTACACTTCTTCTTCCAACCACAAATTCTTTATTTACTTCTTTTAATTGCGATACAACTTCCTTATTTAAACGAACTGGATTCTCTAAAATTTCAGTTAAATAGATAATCGTATTTTCCAACTCATCCATCTCTTTTTCTAATTTCGTAATGTCTG